>JBAYWA010000272.1:0-3417 GCA_041674325.1 Melioribacteraceae bacterium
ACGTTGAAAAGACTCCATAGAGCTATAAGAATCGGCATCTGCAGAAGCATGGGCAGACATCCTCCCATCGGATTGATGCCGTATGTGGAGTAGAGCTTCATCGTCTCCTGCTGAACCTTCTGAGGATTGTCCTTGTGCTTCTCCTTAAGCTCCGTGATCTTCGGCTGAAGCATCTGCATCTTCTTCATCGAGTTCATGCTCTGGCGCGTAAGAGGATGAAGAGCGAATTTAATGATGATTGAAAAGAGAATTATAACGAGACCGAAATTGGATATGAAACTGTTCAGGAATTTGAATAGCGGAAGAAGAATGTATTCCGATATCGGCCGGATGACAAATTTTAATCCGAAGAAACTGCCGAAATCAAAAACAGTCTGGAAATTTCTATCGTACGATTTAAGAATAGCATAATCTACCGGGCCCAGATAGAGCGTAAATGAATCCTTCTGATATTTTTCGTTTTTAAAAGGAATTTTCAAGCTTGCCGAATAAATCTCGCGCGTGTCCTCTCCGGTTTTTAGATGCTTCCCTTCGAAGTAGGCTCCCCCCTCGCTGTTCGGAGAATCCGGCGAGAGTATCACTGTAAAATATTTGTTCCGCGCCGCGACCCAGTCAACCTTTCCGTTGATATCTTTCTCAACCTTCTCGCCCGGAGAAGTGGCGTCTACAATTACCTGTTCGTCTCCCGAATAAGCGCTTGCGTTGGAATAATTTGCCTCGTCGGCCGAATTCTCTTCAAGAAAATTTATACCGTGCGACCATTCAAGGTCATACCTGTAGCTGCTGATTATATCATCCATCTTCTCGAGTACAATATCGATTTTGGAAGCGTAATCGTCTCCGAAGAAACGAAAATTCTTCTTTATCGCCCGGCCGTCTTCCGTGGTGAATGTGTACCCGACTGAGAGCGAATCCTTGCCGTTTAATTTGTAATAATAATTTTTAGCGTCGGATGTGAAATCGATTGAAGAAGTGTTGACTCTCTTCCCCTCTTTTGTAACAAAGATGATATTGAAATCGCCGCCGTCTTTGGTGGTGTTGACAAGCTGCACATACTGATTAAAGAAGTTTGTGTCTTTAACCTGATTGTGATACCAGGTTTTATATTTCTTAAGAAAATATCTTCTGATCTTTGCGCCGCGGCTCGTAAGTTCGATCTTTGCAAGATCCGTCTCTATGGTAATTATCTTTTCTTCCAGCGTCTTTGCCCCGAGGAAAGCCGGTTCTTCCTGAACGGGCTTCGTTTCCTTTGCTTTCGGCAAAACTGTGTCTTTTTGGGCGACCGCCGTGGTATCCGCTTTTTTCTTATTTGGCGGCTGGGGCGCGGGTGAATTGAAATAAAGCCAGGTAACTAAAATTACACCGATGAGTATAAACGCGATAGAAGTATTTTTATCCATTCAAATTCCTATTGATAGTCTCCGCGGATACGGGACGGGTTCACCTAAAATTTTTCAGAATTTTTTATTGCCGATAAAATTATTCAACAGGATCAAAACCGCCTTTATTAAAGGGATTGCAGCGTAAAATCCGCCACGCGGCTTTCAGACCCCCCTTTAAAGCCCCGTGCTTGCCAATCGCCTGTACGGCATACTCCGAACATGTTGGATAAAACCGGCACGAGGGCGGAAAGAGCGGCGAAATTAATTTCTGATACACCCTGATAAGATTAATCAGAACAAATCGCATTTTAAATTTTCGCTCTAATCTGATTCATCAAATCCACGATTTCCGGAAACACTTCCTTCAAAAAAATCTTTTTACGGTTTGTCTGATTGACCGCGTTGGGAGAGAATACAATTAACAGACTAACTCTGTTCAATTCGACCGACTCTTTGAGTTCTTTTTTATTCTGCCGGAACGATTCTCTGAAGAGGCGCTTGACCCTGTTTCTCCAAACCGCATTACCGCTCTTTCTTGAAACAGCAAAAGCTGCTTTGATTCCACTCGCCTCGGATTCCCGTTGAATGAAAAAAACAGCTTTAAATTTTTGTGAAGAAGAAAATGCTATTTCTCCGGCTGAATAAACTAATTCGAATTCGTTTTTACTTTTGATTCTTTCTTTTGAAGAAAGACCAAACTGTTTCAATTATGCTTCGTCGCTGACGGTTAATTTTTTTCTGCCTTTTGCTCTTCTGCGCGCAAGAACTTTGCGTCCGTTTGCCGTGGACATCCTCTCGCGGAATCCGTGTTTATTTTTTCTTTTTGTTCTGCTTGGTTGAAAAGTACGCTTCATTGTTTTATACCCGATACATTTGAAAGTGGCGCAAAATTACGGAAATTATAGATAATTACCAAAGAGAGAGACGCTATTTGAACACTTTAAATCCGGAAAATGACCGGTTTTAGACATTTATCAGCAGATTCGAAGGAATTTCGGGGTTTCTTAAAGCCGGGTAATGAATGGGAGCGCGGAATGAAGATAAGATATGCGGGTTTACTCTTAATTGGGTCTTTTAAATCGGATGAACCGGGAGGCTTTAAAGCAACAGGGCGGGTACCTCAGTGAACAGACCAGCCGAGTACCATTCACCAAAATAACCGCCGCCATCGAGAAAGTTTTTTGTCTTTCTTAAAAATAAGAGGGTGCTTATTTGTTATATATATTACAATCCTTGTGCCAAATCAAATCACCTTTTTTGAAGAAATATTGAGCCTTATAATCTGTTTTCTGTTTCACTTTGAGCATTATTATTAAAAAGAGTCACTCTTAAATCGGGGAATCAAAAGAAAAGTCCCGCCGTCGCGGGACCCTTCTGATACACCCTCTTTAAGCACACCCTACTTCATTAAAATCATCTTCTTGCTGATGTTAACTTTGCTGCCGTTCAGTCTGTAGATATACATTCCGCTCGCGTATTTGGTAGCGTCAAAGTTTACTTTATGAATACCGCCGTTTAACTGGCCGTTGATCAGACTTGCTACTTCTTCGCCGAGTATATTGTATACTCTAAGCGAATACATCCCGGCTTCCGGAACCGCAAACTGAATTGTTGTTGTCGGATTGAATGGATTAGGATAATTCTGCTCAAGCTTGAATTCTGTAGGAAGACTTTCGTTTTCCGTAACATCTGTAGCGTCGAAACTGCTCTCTATCTTGAACAGCTTTCCTTCTTTGGTTCCTACATAAACGTCGCTTGAATTGGGACTGACCATCATCGCGCTTACTCCGGATCCGCTCATTCCAAGAGATGTCCATGTTGCTCCGTTGTCAGAAGAAACAAATACGCCGTTCGTAAGAGAGCTTACGTAGATCTTTCCGCTCAGATCAACCGAGATCGAGTAGACGAAAGAGATATCCAGAGATAATTTCTCAAAGCTCATTCCGCCGTCAAGTGATCTGTAAAGTCCGCTTCCGTATGTTCCGGAGAAAAGAGCCGTTGAAGTAGAAGCGAGCGACCAGATTACATCATAACC
>JBAYWA010000273.1:0-3415 GCA_041674325.1 Melioribacteraceae bacterium
AGAAAAAGACTGGGATGAAGTCATGTATCTCAATTCCCGAGTGGTTTTCTTCCTGAGTCAGGCTGCCGCAAAAGATATGATGAAACGGAAATACGGGAAGATAATTAATGTTGCATCCCTCCTTAGTTTTCAGGGAGGTATAACTGTTCCTTCATATTCCGCAAGCAAAGGTGCCGTAGCTCAGATTACAAAAGCGCTGGCAAACGAGTGGGCAAAATTCGGTCTGAATATAAACGCGATAGCGCCCGGGTATATGGCAACAAATAATACGAAAGCTCTGCGCGAAGATCCCGTCCGTACCAAAGCTATATTAGATCGGATTCCGGCAGAACGCTGGGGCACTCCTGATGATTTACAGGGGACTGCCGTATTTCTGGCATCCAAAGGATCTGATTATATCAACGGTCACGTTATTGTTGTTGACGGCGGATGGATGGCTCGTTAAATAAATTTCAATTATAAAGGTGAGAAGATGAAACAGATTCTATTCAAAAATACTGCCCAAAAAACGGGAAGAAATATTGTGATCACTCCGGATAATTCGGATCTCAAATTTTTATCGGTCGGAAGGATTATTCTGAATAAAGAAATCAGTGAAGTCCAATTTGCCTCTGACGAGAAGGAGATTTCTCTAATTTGTGTAAAAGGTGAAGGAACAGTTACTATAGGAGACACAGAATATAATGTGAAGCCGTACGATACGGTATATATTCCGCGCGATTCAAAAGTAACGGTAAAAACAAATTCCCACGTCGATTTTGCCGAATGTTCGGCCCCGGTAACTCATAAATTTGAACCGGCATTGGTAAGATTCGAGGATGTCAAGAATAGCGATAAAGCTCATAAGAGTCTCGGCAAAGAGACCGATAAGCGCGAATTATATGATCTTCTTGGTGATAATGTTAAGGGCGCCAGATTATATAACGGAATCACATTTATCAAACCTGGTAACTGGGCAAGCTGGCCGCCGCATCAGCATACAAACGCGCGGGAAGAAGTATACTTATATGTAAATATGCCCAAGCCCGCGTTCGCGCTCCAGCTGGTTTATGATGATGTCAATAATCCTGAACATATTCTTCCCGTATTCGAAAATGATGCTGTTGTTATCTCCTCGGGCTATCATCCCAATGTGGCTATACCGGGATATGAAGCTATTTTCATTTGGATGCTCTGCGCAAAGAGAGAGATAGAAGACAGAATGTGGGGCGGCTCGATTGTGCAGCCCGAATTTTTATAGAAATCAGCCCCATTTCCAGGCCAAATTCCAGTTTTTATAATGGAGTGAGATATCCTGATAATTTAACTTGACAATTAGGAAGAAACTTAGGAAATTACGTAAGCGATAAAGTAAACGGTTAAATAAATCCCGTTCTCCTATTTATCTGACACTCTTGCCTTTACTCGATCTGACAAAAATTATTTTTAGGAAAATGCGATAACGAGCTCTTGGACCGCCCCACATCAAATACTGAGTGATTTGAAGCGGTTTTGTAGAATAGAAAAGCTTCACCAAAACGTTGAATTTTTATTCCCAGTTTCCGGAAAATAAAATTTACTAAATAATCAATTTGAGTCTTTTGTCAGAAAGAGAAGGAATCGCATCTATGAAACTACCATACCTTTTTAAATCTCTGATTCTTCTAACAATATTATTATCGGCAAATCTGTTTGCACAGGGCACATTACAAGGCACCGTAGTGGATTCATTAACGCAGGAAAAATTGATAGGTGCAAGTGTATCTGTTGCCGGTACCGCAATGGGCAGTGCTACCAATATTGAAGGCGAGTATCGCATCACAAAAATACCCGAGGGAAATTATATTTTGAGAGTATCTTATGTCGGCTACAAGACAAGAGAGATTCCCGTTAAGATCGGTAAAGATGCCTCCATTCAATTGCTTATTAAATTAGCTGCGGACGTTATACTGGGAAAAGAACTGGTAATCTCTGCACAGGCGCTGGGACAGGCGGCGGCAATAAATCAGCAGCTTACATCCAACACAATTGTAAATGTAATTTCGGAAGAAAAAATCAAAGAGCTTCCCGATGTGAACGCCGCAGAAGCTATTGGACGGCTGCCGGGTGTATCCATTATCAGATCCGGCGGCGAAGCTAACAAAGTAATCCTCCGCGGAATGGAGGATAAGTATACAAATTTTACGATTGATGGAGTGAAGATCGCTTCAACCGACGCAACAGGCAGAGGATTGGATCTCTCAACAATGTCGCAAAGTTCTTTGGCCGGAATTGAATTATTCAAAGCATTAACATCGGATAAGGATGCCGATGCAATCGCCGGCAGTGTTAATTTTGTTACAAAAAAAGCTCCCTCGTTGAGAGAACTGATTGTGGTTGCTAAGGGTAATTACAATAGTCTGATGGAATCGTTCAAACAGTATGATTTTTCTTTTAAGTATGGTGAAAGATTTTTCGATGACCTGCTCGGAGTTCAGGTTACCGGAAATCTTGAAAATAAAATTCGAAGCAATGAAAGAATTGACCTCGATTATGACCAAACTCTGAATAATCAGACCGATTACGTGATTAACAATTTTACGCTTGAGTTTACGGATGAAATCAGAAAGAGAAACGGATTCAGTTTATTACTGGATTATAATACTCCCGACGAGGGGACGATCAAACTGAATACGGTATTCAACAGTACGGAGAGAGATTATATTTTACATTCTAGAGATTATCCCGCTGGAGGAGGGACCGGTGGATCAGTAACATATATTTACAGAGACAGGGAGCAGGAGATCCGAACCTTTAACAGCGCACTTACGGGATTAAACCATCTGTGGGATTTGAAGGTTAATTGGGGTCTCTCGTTCGCACAATCAAATTCCGAATTCCCTTATGATTATCAGCTTGAATTTTTAGAATCTTCAACGAACACTTCCGGAATGCAGAATCCCCCGCGTGTAAAAACAAATCCGGAGCAGATTATTCCATTCGCATCAAATAATTTTGCGAGTACTCTATTATATAATGCCTATTACAGAACACAGAATAATCTGGATAAAGATAAAGCAGCCTTTCTAAATGTTACTGCCAACTATTCTTTCGGGGATCTTATCTTCGGAGAACTGAAGGCGGGTGCAAGCTACAAAGCAAAAGACAGAACGAATTCGAATTCGGAACAGTACTCCCCCTATTATCTGGGTTACTGGCGGCCATACGAAAGATTATCCGATGGAACTATAAGAGCCAAGAATCTTAGCAACACATATTTTGACGCTTTCTATAAAAGGTTTCTCGCCAATCCCCTTATCAACACATTATCGTTATTAGAATTCCTGGATGCATCTCCCGCTTCCAGAAATATGTACGACCTCTACAATTTAAACCCTTTAATAAATAGAGATAAATTACGGCAGTGGTATTCATTGAATCGAAATGGAATAGATCA
>JBAYWA010000274.1:0-3412 GCA_041674325.1 Melioribacteraceae bacterium
GGTGAACAGACTGATAATCAGAAGATATTTTTTATCTCCGGTGAGAGATTTAACCTCGAATTTCTTTGTCGTTTTAACCAGTATAGTTATTGAAGAGAAGATGATGATATTCGTAAAAGCCATATACTGCCATGTTGAAGAATTCTGAATTGCGATCTTATCGAAGTTGGCGGAGATACTCCACAAGAACGCAACGATCAGCATATATTTCGTTCCTTTATCCTTAACGAGCGATTTGAAAGGTGCAAGTATATTTTTCTGCTTAAGATCAAGATTCAGAAGATAGGATCCCGCAACACCGGTAATAATTCCAATCAACCCCACAATATTTGGAAATTCTCCAAGAATTACCGGACTTGAGAGGAGCAGAAATATAGGCGCGAAACTCTGCATCGGCATCACGCTTGAAATATCCCCTTTTGAGATTGAACGCATATATAAAATATTCGCGGCCACGTTTATTGCACTTGACCCAATCAATCCGACCCAAAATAAAGTATTGAATTTCAGATCGATAAAGAAAAGAATCGGAGTGAAAAAGAGAACCGGAAGAAAATTATTTGCCCATGAGATAACTATCGGATCAAATTGTTTGGATGCCTTCTTAATGAAGACACTCCGGATCCCTTCGGAGATCGGATTAAGCGAGGCAAATAATATCCACATGAGTAAGCAGTTTGGAGTTTTTAGTGTTGAGTGTTTAGTTATCTATTTTTTTGATTGTTCAAATTCGCCGACATTATCCAGGAGCATGAAATTCCTCTCCTTATGCTTCACCTTCATTGAAAGATCTTTCCCGTTATAAAGACAGATTTTTGCAAGAGGACAGGCGCCGCATTGAGGTTTTGCCGGTTTGCATATTTCCCTCCCCAGACGGATCAGATTTGTATGAAATGAGTGAGCTATCCCATCCGGGAAATTTTCATTCAACGAGTAGAAAGTCTTATCGGGAGTTTTCTCGGAAACTATCCCTATCCTATTTGTCGTTCTGTGAACGTGAGTATCAACCGGACAGACATTTTTGCCAAGCGCGAAGAGCAGTACACAGCTTGCCGTTTTAACTCCTACCCCTTTAAATTTTATCAATTCCTCTATCGCGGTGTAATTATCCGATTTTTTAATGAAATCTATCGAAAGTTTCCCCTTTTTGTCTAATTCGTTTAATAGTTCTTTAATAGCCGCCGACTTCTGCCTGCCGAGTCCGGCAACGCGGATTATTTTTTCTATCTCTGATCTTTTCACACCTGATACTTCTTCCCACGTTTTAAAGCGGCTCTTCAGATTCTGAAACGCACGGTAAGAATTGTTATCATTTGTGTTTTGGGAGAGAATAGTTGCTATCAACAGATCGAGAGGATCAGGTAATCTCTTATTTCGTTCCGGAATCCCGAAACGCTCAATAAGAAGTCCATTTACATTTGATATCAGAGACTGCTTGTTTTTCATTTATAAGATTTTTTTGGTGGCAAAAGTTATTAAATTTATCCGTGACTTTTGAAAACTATTTATTTCCCTATTTTATGCCGCCTGTTGTTTTATGCTTTTCCGGCGAGGCGCAAATTTTAAAAATATTCAATTGTGAGGTTCGAAATGCCGACTCTGATGGTTAGTATCTCCGGTATCCGCGGAATAATAGGCGACGGGCTGGATCCCGATATTCTTGTGAAATATGTCTCCGCATATGCCGATTTCTGCGGCAAGGGCATAATTGTTCTTGGGAGTGACGGAAGAATTACTGGAGAGATGGTTTGCAACATAGTGCTCGGGACACTTCTTGCAAAGGGCAATGACGTAATAGATCTTGGTATCTGCCCCACTCCTACCGTATTGTTTAACGTTAAGAAACATAAAGCCGTAGGAGGTATTCAGCTTTCTGCAAGCCACAATCCGAATCAATGGAATGCGTTGAAACTTCTCAACAGGCATGGCGAATTCATGAGCCCGGGGGAAAATTTACAGATGATGAGAAAATTGGAATCAGGAATCGGAAATTATGCCAAATGGAACCGCCTCGGTAAGACCCGCGATGATGAAAAAGGAATTGATGATCATATAAAGGCCGTACTCAAACTGGATTCAATAGATGTATCGAAAATTAGAAAGAGAAAGTTCAAGGTGCTTCTCGATTGTGTTAACGGAGCGGGTGTTTATGCTATGCCTAAACTTCTTGAAAAACTCGGCTGCAGTGTAATTAAAATGAATTGCGAGAAGACAGGTATCTTTCCCCGCCTGCCGGAGCCAATACCTGAAAATCTGACCGCTACTATGAAAGCCGTAAAAAAACATAAAGCGGATATCGGAATTGTAGTAGATCCCGATGTTGACCGGCTTGTCTTAATCACGGAAAAAGGAGATCCATTCGGAGAAGAAAACACTATTACTCAAGCGGTAAAGTTTTATCTCTCTAAGAAAAAAGGGAATGTGGTAGTAAATCTCTCCACAACCCGGGCAGTTGACGATATAGCGGCGCAATACGGCTGCAGGGTCTTCCGCTCGCCCGTCGGTGAAGCCAACGTAGTTAAAAGGATGAAAGAAGTAAAAGCGGTGATTGGAGGAGAAGGAAGCGGCGGAGTTATAGTACCAAAAGTAGTTTTTGGCAGAGACGCGCTTACAGGTACCGTTATTATGCTTCAGCATCTTCTTGAATTCGGCGGGAAGATGAGTGAACTCAAGAATTCATTACCCGGTTATTTCATTGTTAAGAAAAAGATTGATCTGGGTAATTCTGACCCTGATGCGATCATTAGAAAATTAGCCATAAAATATAGTTCCGATAAATTAAATCTGGAGGATGGATTGAGGATCGATTTAAAGGATCATTGGGCACACTTCCGGAAATCAAACACAGAACCAATTATCAGGTGTATTGTTGAGGCAAAATCGAAATCCGATGCTGATAAATATGCGGGGAATTATCTGAAGGATATTACTGAGTTCGCATAGAATACGGCTGCGATAAGCGCGCCGGTACAGATTAATCGGATCTGCTATTTGATCTGTTTTTTCGACAATAATTCATCACGAATCTCGGTAAGTATTTTGTAATACTTCCACGCCGCGGGAACTTCCGGTTCCTGATAATGGTCCGGCTTAAGTACCAAATCCCCCGTTGATAATAGAACCTTCTTTACTTCCGGATTCTGATTTACTTTCTCGCGGGTTGCTTCCACAATTAATTCATAATGATCGCCTGGAACTGTCGGTTTATACTCCATCCGCTTCCCATCAAAGGTTACCCAGCTGATCCCCAACTTTTTCATATTCTCACCGGCAAGATCTCCGGCTCTTTTTGCTTCGAAGCTCACCATTCCGGCGACCTGGTCACGTGAATATTTCCAACGGATGCCGGGAAATTTGGATCTTGGATCCTCCGTGCTCTCCGGATATTTCATCATCTGCCAGAATCCCTCCA
>JBAYWA010000275.1:0-3408 GCA_041674325.1 Melioribacteraceae bacterium
GAAGTCTTGTGATCTACATTATAGAGGCGCATAGCGTTTTCAATTCTGAAATTCAGCGGCGCTACAAGCCGTATATGGAAAGCGTTGGCTTTCCGGGATAAAATTATATTCGAACCGCGCCCAACAATTATAGCATTCCCAAATTCGGCGAGTTTCATTATTGTATGTGTGGTTTTGTGAAGAAGATAAATCTTCGAGGGTGAGATGCCAAGGATTTCGCCGAACCAGGAATCAACTTTTGTGGGCTTTTCTTCAAGCAGAAATTTTCTGAAATGTTCCGGAAGGTGATGGTCTTCCATTATTTTTTCAATAAGATCGCGGTCGAAATAAGTCCAGTCGTTATAATCGTCTACCGCATGCCTGTTAAAATACCCGGTCAGTTTTTCACATATCGAAGCGGCTCCAACTCCAGTCTCGCGCGAAATTGTAATTACCGGCCCCGGATTCAATTTTCGTTTGTGGATTTTTGATTCGCTTGTCAGCTGATAATGCTTGTCGATGTAGATGCGGGCTTTTTCGTAAGTGCCAAGGACTTTCATTTTACACCTCCGGATTAATTATGAATGGAGGAGAGGAGATTCCGACAAGTAATTTACTGAAATTCGGGACAAGTATGAATAGTCATAAAAGAGGGAAGGATCGAAAAGATCCTTCCTGTCAATTTTTGAGGGCTATCTTTAGGGCGTCACACAAAATAAAATACCGTATGGATTATTTTAGTTCGGGATGTTTTTTGTGGTGTTCCGTCGCGTCCTGAAACGCTTTTGCCGTCGCAATTATTTTCCCTTCCTCGAATAATCCTCCGATGAATGTTATACTCGTGAGAGAGCCTCGTTTCGTGAATCCGGTCGGCACCACAACACAAGGATTGCCGGTCAGGTTAGTCAGCAATAAATTATTTCCCTGCCAGGATGGAGCGATATATAAATCAATTTTCTCCATCAGCTTTTGCATCTCCTGGATCAGCATATAGCGGATTCTGTTGGCGTTAATATATTCCACCGCAGGAATGAACCGTGAAGCGCGGAAAATATTTGGCCATGCCCCCTTGAACTGACGGGCGAGCAGATCATCCCGGTCTGAACGGGTCAACTGGTCAAATGCCGCGCCGGCTTCCGCGGTAAGAATAATCGCTATATCATTTGTGGCTATATCCGGCAGTTCGATTGGTATGAGCTGCGCTCCCAGCTCTTCAAGCTTCTTCAGTACCAATGAATCATTCTGATGAAACTGATATTTTTTTGCAAAATCATTTTTCAAGTAGCCGATCTTCATTTTCTTAAAATCAATTTTCGGATTATAGTTAAAAGATGCTTCGTATAAAGTCTGATCAATTCCGTCCTTTCCGTAGATCGCATTGAAAACGATTGCTAGATCCTCGGCATTCCGGCAGATGGGACCTATCTTATCCATTGACCAGCTCAAAGCCATAGCTCCGGTTCTGCTCACCCGCCCGTAAGTCGGACGCAATCCTGTAACTCCGCAGACTGTGGATGGTGATACTATAGAGCCCCACGTTTCCGTACCAATTGCGAATGGAAGGAGCCCTGCTGAGACAGAGGAGGCGGACCCGGCCGAAGAACCGCTCGAACCTTTCGTGGTATCCCATGGGTTGCGCGTCATTCCCCCGAACCATTCGTCATCCATTGCAAGCTCGCCCATAGAAAGTTTTGCGCATAAAACGGCGCCTGCCGTTTCCAGTTTTTTGATTACAGTCGCATCTTCATCAATCAGTTGATCTTTGTAAGGCGCTGCTCCCCACGTAGTCTTATAATCTTTCGAGCTTAGCAGATCTTTCACGCCGAACGGAATGCCGTGCAGCATCCCACGATATTTTCCTCTTGAGATTTCTTCATCTGTCTTCTTCGCCTGTTTAAGAGCGCGTTCCTCGGTCAGAGTAATAACCGAATGAAGTTTCGGTCCGTGCTTCTTCAATCTTTCCAGATAAAATCTTGTCAATTGTGTGGATGTGATTTTTTTTGTTTTAATAAGCTGCGCAAGCTCCCCGATTGAATAAAAAGCGATTCCGTTGATATCGGCCGGCATTTTTACTGATGAATAGTCGCTGAACCGGAGCGGATATTGGTTATGATTAAATTTAAATCCGGCTGGGATGGGATTGAACAAAACGGCAGGAGGAATGCTGTTGCTAATCTCAACTTTTCGGATGTTTTTATAATTGCCGAGCTGTTCGTTAAGCGCGTCCTGCATGGAATCGGTCTCGGCGTCTGTAAAATCAAGCCCGAATAATTTCTGCGCATGCGCAACAGTTTCTTTCTTAACCGGATTCTCTTTCTGCTGGGCATATATTGGTTCGAATAGAAATGCATAAATAGCTATGAATAAAATTGGTGTAAACCGCTTGTGAAGGATTCTCATATATGACTCCTGGTTGTTTTAATGCCCGCCTTTGAATAGCCGGAATGAAAATAGAAAAAGTGAACTATTTTAACAAACAGTTCAACATAAAGCCGGGAGAAAATTCAATTTTGTTGTGCGGGTTATTTAAGATAAATTTGCACCCATGATTGAAAAATATAAACATATTATCTGGGACTGGAACGGGACAATTATAAATGATGTCGATCTCAGCATGGAGCTTATTAACAGTCTGTTAAGCGCCCGGGGACTGGGTCTGCTGACAGTCGAAAAGTACCGTGAAATATTTACCATCCCGGTAAAAAATTATTACAGCACTCTTGGTTTCGATTTTTCCAAAGAATCGTTTGAGGTTGTAGGCAGAGAATGGATGGACGGATACGAGAGAAGAAAATTCGAGTGCGCCCTTTATGACGGGGTGGTTGACCTTCTTGAAAAAATCAATCGGCTTGGTATAGGGCAGTCGATACTTTCGGCATATTCGCAGCATACGCTGGATGAGATGGTTGAGCATCATCGAATTAAAAAATATTTCACTCATGTTGTGGGGTTGGATAACATCTATGCGGCAAGCAAAATGCATCTCGGCAAAGATCTGATAAAAAGATTGGGTAACGGGGCAGGGGAGACGCTTATGATAGGAGATACGGAACACGATTACGATGTTGCGCGCGAGATGGGAGCGGATTGTGTATTAGTGGCAAACGGACATCAGAGCAGAGAGAAACTGGAAAAACTCGGCTGTACGGTTCTCCCCGATCTAAATTCCCTCCTTGGAAGGTAAGACCAGATTAAGAAGGTTTTGCGGATCTATTCTTTTTTTATACCATTGAACTCCCAGATGAAGATGCGGTCCGGTTGACCGCCCGGTTGAGCCCGCAAGTCCGATTACTTCTCCCTTCTTAATTTTCTGACCATCGCCGGCATTTAATTTGCTGAGATGGAGATAAACGCTTGTTAACCCCTGTCCGTGATCCAGAAGTATGAAATTGCCGTTATAATAAAAATTTTTGCCGGAAAGGCGCACAA
>JBAYWA010000276.1:0-3393 GCA_041674325.1 Melioribacteraceae bacterium
TAAATCCATTTAATTATATTCTCAACCAGATTTATTCATCTCCCTGATTCATATTTAACAAGAATATTTATTAAAAAGTCAGTTGAATATGGAAAAAAATATCAAAATCCTTTTTACGTATTCTGATTATATAGAATACTTGTAAATTAGCTCAGGACATAAGACCCTTAGTATATCTGACTTTCCTTAATTGTACTGAACGAAGCGCGTTTCTATATTTGAGGCAGAACCGTAATAGCAGGAATTATCTTTCCGGGAGAACCCTCGGTACCTCAAGTAATATTATTATTCTTTAGCCAGCGATAGCCGTCAATACTTTTAAAAAATAATTCCCTTTTCAATGCTTCCGATTTGGAATCAAATTTTTCGAAATAATGCAAGATCCAGGGAATATGACCCTTAGTGTATCTGACTTTCCTTTTATTTGTGATGAGAGAGGCGCTCTTTGATATTGGCGGTGGATCCGTAATAGTAGGAATTATCTTTTTCGCTCTTTAATATGTAAGCAAAAAAGATAGAGGAGAGAGAGGGATTCGAACCCTCGGTACCCTTGCAGGTACACTTCCTTTCCAGGGAAGCCAGATCAACCACTCCTGCACCTCTCCGTGCATTCAGAGCTACAAATATATCAAGAATTGTAAATAGAAAAAAATCATTTTCAATTAAGCCCCTAATTATTTTAACTGGCTGCACAAATAATATAGCGAACCATATCGTTTAAATGCGTCTATACGATCTTTCTGATCTATGACGGAATTGAATTTATTATCCCCATCAATTACATTGGATGCAGAAATCCTTTTATAATGATGAGGCAGATATGAAAAAAGTGATTTTGTCCCTCGCAGTATCAATAGTGTTCCTTCTTCACACTCCGGCTTTTTCACAGACTGATGACGCTAAATTGAGTGCTCAGAGTCAGGAGTGTCTGGATTGTCATCTCAGCGTTACTCCCGGAATAGCAGGAGACTGGCAGAAGAGTCTCCATTCAAAGACTTCTCCAAGAGAAGCGGCTAAGAAGACTGAACTGGAAAAGAGAATTTCCGTAACGGATATTTCTAAAATTGAAAATAGTTCAAACGTTGTAGGCTGTTATGAATGCCACTCCTTGAATGGAGCATTACATAAAGACAATTTTGAACATTTTGGATATAAAATTAATATTGTTGTTTCGCCGAATGATTGTAATACATGTCATCCCATTGAAGTGGCTCAATACGCCGGCTCTAAAAAGGCGAATGCCCACTATAATCTTGCGAGCAATTCTGTGTATAACCTGCTGGTGGAAACGCTCACCAATACTAAAGAATATCTTCAGGGAAAAATAATTCACGGTGGTAGAAATAACCTGGCGATAGGGGAGACCTGCAATGCCTGCCATGGTACTGAGATAAAGGTTGACGGGAAAAAAACAGTCCAAAATGCGATTGGGGATGTGGAAGTTCCGAAATTATTGAACTGGCCTAATCAGGGAGTCGGCAGAATAAATCCGGACGGAAGCCTCGGCGCTTGTACGCCGTGTCACCCGCGCCACAGTTTTCTTATCGATATAGCGCGTAAACCGTACACTTGCGGTCAGTGCCATCTTGAACCTGATGTGCCTGCTTATAATATTTATAAAGAGAGTAAACACGGAAATATTTATGATTCTAAAGAATCGGAGATGAATTATTCAAGTGTTCCGTGGGTTGTAGGAAAAGACATCAACGCTCCTACTTGCGCTACGTGTCATAATTCTCTCTTGGTTAACGGGGAAGGGGAGGTACTGGCTCAAAGATCGCATGATTTTTCCGACCGGTTGTGGGTCAGAATTTTCGGATTGGTTTATTCACATCCCCAGCCCAAATCAGGTAAAACTTACGAGATAAAAAATGCAGACGGACTCCCTCTACCCGCGACATTCGGTGGAAAAATTTCAAGCGATTATCTGATTGATTCAAATGAGCAGTCACTCAGAAAAGATAAGATGAAATCAGTATGTCTCTCATGTCATTCCACCGGCTGGACAGAAGGGCAGTTGGATAAAATTGAAAAGATTAATGTTGAGACAGACAAAATGGTACTGGCGTCAACAAAAATTCTGCTGGAAGGATGGGAGAAAGGTGCGGCGGATAAAACAAATCCATTCGATGAAGAACTGGAATTGATGTGGCAAAATCAATGGCTTTTGTATGCTAATTCGATTCGACATACTACAGCAATGATGGGGCCCGATTACGGAGCATTTAAAAACGGCTGGTATGAATCTACAAGGAATCTGGAATTAATGAAAAATTTTGTTAAGGTGCATTCGGCTAAATAGAATTCTGCTACCAGAATTGTGAAGGAAAAAATGACTACATTTGGCCCCAACTTTTATGCGGTTAGGACAAATGCGTCAGTTAAGACCAAAATTTGAAAAAGATCTGGAGATTCGGGATTCATTGATTCACGGCAGGGGAATATTCTCGAAAGTGGATATTGAAGCAGGTCAGGTTATATGTATTATTGAAGGGGAAGTGATGAGCGAGGCGGAGTGCATCCGGAGTGAGGATGAGGATGGAAATGTTTACATCTTCTGGAATGGTGATAATTATATCGATACTTCAAATACCGAGATGATAAGGAATCTGAATCATTTTTGTGCTCCGAATTGTTATGTTGATGACCGGGATGAGTCATCACTTATTCTTGTAGCTGAAAGGGATATTAAGGCCGGGGAAGAGTTGACCATTGATTACGACTATGAAGAAATTTACGAATATTGCAATTGCGAACTCTGCAGAGAGAAAAAAGCAATCTAAAATTCAATTTGTTCAACCTGGGGGATTACACCGGATTCAACCGGTGCCTGCTGTATTAAAAAGATATATGCATCTATTTCCTCTAATTTATTCTGTATATATTTTTACTTGAACTTGAAATCATTCAAATTGCCATGGGGAGGTTATTATGGGTGTGGTCAGAAATTCCGGATTTAAAAAAGTTGGAGAGGTTGACGGTGATATCCTGAGAGGTGCGGATTTCTCCAGGATCGGGGTACTCGATGGAAATTCTATCAGAGATTCAAATTTCCAGATAGTCGGAGAGATCGACGGACATATAATCAGGGATAAGAATTATAAAATGATCGGTGAGATCAGCGGAAAATTTATTAGAGATAAAGAATATAAACTCGTCGGGGAAGTAGAATATAAGGACGATGCCGCCGGCGGAGCTGCAATTCTTCTTCTATTGATTTAGAAGAAGAAAGAATAAAATCCCAAATTTAAATTTATTGAAGAGCATCAGGACTTTTAGCTGATGCTCTTTCTATATAGTATCAGAATTTATTTCTTCTTCTTAACTGCCTTTTTAACCGGTGCGGGTGCAACTTCTTTAACCGGTTCGGGCTCTACAGGTTTTATCACTTCA
>JBAYWA010000277.1:0-3389 GCA_041674325.1 Melioribacteraceae bacterium
AAGGGAAAGCTGGTTCAAAGCAGCCCTTGACGGCAAAGACGGACTGAGTCTTGTATTCAAATCGTATGAGCTTAATCCTAAAAATGTTGATGTTCAGCTGGGTTTCGGAATTTATCATTACTATGCCGACGTAATCCCCGCCCGATATCCGGCGGTAAAACCATTTATGGTTTTTTTCCCGAAAGGGGACCGCGCAAAGGGATTAAAAGAACTTGAAAACGTTGCCTGGAACGGAAGATACACAAGAATCGAATCCAGAAACTTCCTCATGAAATTGAATTTCCAGTTCGAGGAGAAGATGGATGAAACAAGAAGATGGGCAAAAATCCTTTTAAACGATTATCCTAATAATCCGTTTTTTCAAAAATATTTCGGACTCTCCTTCATTAAAGAAAATAATTATACCGAAGCGGTAAAGACTTTCAGGGATATCTACGCGAAGGCAAAGCGGGGCTTGCCAGGATATAATAAACGGTTCGAGAGAGAAGCCTCTTATTATATCGGAATGGATTTTAAGATCCGGGAAAAACTCGATTCAGCAGCCGTGTATTTTGAGATAACCGAGAAACTTTCCCGGGAACTGGATAAGGAAATTGAGTCGGGGTTTCTTATCAATTCGGTTTTTTATCTCGGAATGCTGTACGATCAGATGGGTGCCCGCGATAAAGCTGTTAAATATTACAGGGAAACTCTGAAACTTAAAGAGAGAAACGATTCTCATAAATATGCGGAACAGTATCTCAAAACACCTTTTAAAAAATAATTGAGAATGGAAAATTGCTAATTTCAGATTAGCGCGTAGCATGATTCTAAATTATCAATTCCCAATCGTTTTTCTAGAGGTTTGTAGAGATACCGAATCTGTGAAGTTCGCCTACCGACCCGAGTGATGAGAATGAATAATCTATATTGTATTTGTTTACCGCAAATCCCAATCCGATACTGAACCCCGCCAGACCCGAAGATGTAGACCCGATCTTCATCTCTTTTCTTTTCTCATTATCATACCCGAACCGCAGCCGCAGACTTTGCCCCAGTTTAAACTCGCCTCCGAATGCGATCTGCTTGAACCGCTCTAAAAAGCTGTCGTATCTGTCGCCAAGTCTGTTGAATGACCAGAAGAGCTTGAACGGAAGTTTCTCAAGTTCTTTTGAAAAGCCTAATTTTATATCAAGCGGCAGATCTTCTTTTGTGCCCAGATAACTTTTGAGCTGCGTGCCGAAATTTAGAATCGAAAAACCGAAATGCCATCTCGATTCCGGTATGGCATAATGCAGCCCTAAATCCATAGCGATTCCGGTAGATGAATAACTTTCGATTGAGGAATATATTAATTTTACATTAGCGCCGTAGTAAAAATTATCATCAAGCTGATTTCCGTATCCGATCAGAAAAGCAAAATCACCGGCTCCGAAATTGCCTAGCT
The DNA here is from genome assembly GCA_041674325.1 of Melioribacteraceae bacterium. GTDB lineage: Bacteria > Bacteroidota > Ignavibacteria > Ignavibacteriales > Melioribacteraceae > Fen-1258. The sequence continues at coordinate 1,427 of JBAYWA010000277.1, forward strand.
TTATTCCGTTGGCATCGGTTCTGGTAAAAGTGCCGTAATTGATATATTGAATTCCCGCGGAGAATTTTCCTATTTCCGCAAATTCCTTCGAGATAGAGATGCTTGCAGAATTTATATCCATCAGATGTTTGAAAAAAGAGAATGAAACCGGCATCCCAGTCAATAAATTAATACCCGCCGGATTATAAAACATTACATTCGGATCATCGCTGTTGGCAACGAAACTTCCCGCAACCGACGCGGCCCTCGGGCTTGTATCCAGACGTAAAAATTCAAAAGTCGACTGGGCTGACGAATAAGTGGAAAAAATCATTATAATGATTAATGCTTTAAAGATATCTCTGCGCATAATTCTCTCAAATTGACGAGCGATTTTAAAGATTATTGACTATAAAGGCAAGGTAGAATAAAACCTATCTTTTCCTCCCCTCATCTGGAACAGTAATAAGCAATAAATTGTTAGAGAGTGAAATTATCCGAACTTGACGCATGGATACTTTAGATATAAATTTGATAAGAAATAAATGGAGTTATAGATGAATGGTTTTAAAACTGCTCTCCTGATGACAATTATGATGGTGCTCTTCCTCTTAGTGGGAAGTCTGATTGGCGGGGAATCCGGAATGATAGTGGCTTTTGTGATCTCTCTGGTTATGAATTTCGGTTCATACTGGTTCTCTGATAAAATAGTTCTCAAGATGTATAAAGCCCGGGAAGTTACACGGGAACAATATCCGCAATTGTACGATTCCGTTGAAGATCTCGCGATGAAAGCGAATCTGCCGATGCCCAAAGTTTACATTATGGAAAATCCATCGCCTAATGCGTTTGCCACCGGCCGTAATCCGGAACATAGCGCGGTGGCGGTGACAACAGGGATTATGAACCTCCTCAACAAAGAGGAACTTGAAGGAGTTATTGCTCACGAACTTTCCCACGTTAAGAATCGGGATATTCTGGTCGGGACAATTGCGGCGACCCTTGTTGGTACAATAACTTTTATAGCTCGAATGGCTGGCTGGGCCGCAATGTTCAGCGGCGGAAGGGATGAGCGTGACCGGGGCAGCGTTGTAGGCGATCTGGCTCTTATGATTATTGCGCCGATAGCCGCAATGCTGATTCAGATGGCGATCTCAAGATCCCGCGAATATATGGCGGATGAGGGGGGAGCTCAAATTTCGGGCAAACCGCTCGCATTGGCTTCGGCATTAAATAAACTTCAACGGGGAAATCAAATTGTTCCAATGGCCAATGCGGGAACATCTTCCGCGCATATGTTTATTGTAAATCCGCTGAGCGGAAAATCGCTGATGAAATTATTCTCTACTCATCCTCCTATAGAAGAAAGAGTAGAACGCCTCCAGGAAATTGCCGACGGCAGGAGATAAACCTGAATTTCACTCATTTAAAATGCCGGATTCTCTCCGGCATTTTTTTCGCCAGTCCGTACATATTATTTTAATTCTTTTTGCCGCTTCAATTTTCCGATTGAAATTACTCCGGCTAATATCTAATTTGAATTCGTTCGCATAAAAATTTGATGGTATCAATTGAAAAGCAGTTTTGCAGCGTTTTTATTTCTTTTAGCAATAGGTTATGCGCATTCATTCGCGCAGACTAAAACCAATCTTGAATTGATCAATAGTCTGGTTGATCGTACTGTGATTAAAACAGAACATCTACTGACCGCTGGAAGTCCGGTAAGTCTATCGGTCGTTACAACTCAATCTCTGGAGATTATGAAACCACGGATTCTGAGTGAATTTAACCGACGCGGTTTCGGAATTTTTACCGACGGGGAAGTTCCGAATGTAACACTCGCATATACACTCATTTCAGCCGGAATTGAGTATAAAAGCTCATTCTCGGACGGAATTTTCGGCAGTATATTAGTCGAAAGATCCATCCACGTTAATTCTTCCGTTATTATTTCAAAATCAGGTCAGATGTCACCGCCTGTAGA
>JBAYWA010000278.1:0-3381 GCA_041674325.1 Melioribacteraceae bacterium
AGAAAAATGTAAGTGTTCTCATTTCCCCCGCAGAATAGATTAGCAGAAAACTCCATAACAGATTCCGGTTTTTTCCCGGTGCAGGTTAATTCCGGATATGCAATTAAGGCGGCTTCAGAATGTCCGGGCACATCGATTTCCGGGACAACCGTGATGAATAACTTTTTCGCATATTCGACCACTTCACTTATATCGGCCTGGGTGTAATATCCCAGCTGCTCATCTCCCCCGGCCACTTTTGAGCCCACCTCTGTAAGTCTGGGATATTTTTTTATTTCAATCCGCCACCCTTGTCCTTCAGTTAAATGCCAGTGAGAAATATTTATCTTCATCATAGCGAGGTAGTCAAGATATCTTTTCACAAAATTGACAGTTTGAAACTGGCGTCCTGAATCAAGCATAAAACTACGCCACTCATATTTTGGTGCGTCCTTTATTGAGCCGCACCGGATGAAGAAAGAATTTTCAGCAAATCTTTTTTTACTAATTATTTCCGCCGGTAGAAGCTGAAGCAATGTGGTAACCGCGTAGAAGAAGCCTTCTGGATCGCTTGCCTCGATACGGATTTTTGTCTTTGAAATCGTTAGCGAATATGCCTCTCTGTTCCCTGGCCGAACGCTTTTTTCAGTTACAAACTCTATCAGTGTTCCATCATTGACAGGATTTTCATAAAGTTTGAATCCGGCAGAGGCAACCAGGTGGTCATTCAAAAAATCAACAGCTGTGGCTGATTCAACCGAGTGGATAAGAGAAGTCCCGCGAGTGATTGAGAACTCCCCCGTTTCCGTTTTATAATATTGAGGAGATGGGATAACCGACTCGAATTTTACTAAGTTTTGCCCGGATAATGCACTATAATAGACAAGAATCAGTATCGTGGAATATCGAACGATCCTCTCAGTCCAACTCAATTCTTTTTTTCTCTTCACATTTAATAACATTCTGCTAAAAAGTTCAAGGAATTTAATTAATTCATTTGATATATTAGGTATACTATCTACAAAAATAGTGTTTTTCTGGAAGACTGCAAGTGGAAAATGGCAGTTAATTAAATATTTAGCACAAAATAAAGACTGGAGGTATGTATGAATAGGCTGATTCTTATCTTCCTTTTTCTGATTTGCCTTTCCCCCATTAGCGCACAGGAATTACCATCTCTTAAAAAGGAGAGTTTTGAGACTCTTCGGGAATTGGGGCATGCCCTCCTGAATCTTCAGATAACTGATGATGAAAGTACTGATTTTGGAGCAATAAGATGCCCTGAATGTAATGTTCTCCATACAAGGGCGGCTGAGGCAGTCTATCCGTTTGCCGTCATATTCAAAGAGACAAATGAGATCAGATATAAAAAAGCTGCCATTGATGTTGTCAACTGGCTAATAAAACAGCAGCAGCCCGGGGGAGAGTGGATAGAAACGCCCTGGCAGTGGACTGGAACAACGGCAGATCAGCTCCTGATGATTGTAAATTCATTCCCAATACTTAAAAATTTCTTATCTGAAAACGAACTCGTTTCGTGGAAGCTGTCAATAAAAAAAGCGGCCGATTTTCTTGTTAAGTATATGAGTCCGGATTTTGCCAGTATTAATTATTGTCCTACCTCTGCAGCTGTACTCGCGCAAACTTACAGGATAATTCCGGATGATTTATATCTAAAAAAAGCAAAAGAACTGGCAAGATGGACTGTTGCAAAAATGGATGAGGACGGCTTCATTCAGGGGGAGGCGGCCAGATCATTCGGAGTAAAATATGGCGTTGATCTTGGTTATGAAATGGATATGTCTCTTTGGGGACTGGCGCTTTATGCAAAAGAGTGTAAGGATAATTTCGTGGAAGATGCGGTCAGAAAATCATTAAAGAAAAATCTGAATTTCATCTATCCGAATGGAGCTATTGATGCGAGCTGGGGTAGCCGCTGTTATAAGTGGACAACTTTCGGAAGCAAAACTGCCGACGGTTGTCAGATTCTCTTCAGTCTTTTTGCAAATGAAGATCCCCGTTATTATACAGCCGCGATTAAAAACTTAAGATATCTTAAAACAATGATAAAAGATGGTCTGATTGGTAATGGTCCGCATTTCTGGAATATCTTCCCTGCTCAATTGTGTAATTATCCTACGTTTGCGCGTGCAAAAAACCTTGCGCTTACTTTCGAATACGGAATTCAGACCGAATTACAAATTCCGGAACTGCCTTCTGAAATTCCCGGCTGGATGAAATTTTACCCCACCGTGGACGTCACTATTGCAAGATCCAAGAATATTATGCTTTCGGTCTCTGCCTATGAATACAAGGATCTGACTAATACGAACAATGGTCAATACAATCAGCATCCGACCGGAGGTTCAGCATGTAATGTTTGGGTGAAAGATTTCGGATTTTTACAAACTTCGAGTCAAACAAAATACATCCGGGGTGAAGTAGTACATATGCCGGCGGTTGCCGATACAGTTATCTGTCTGACACCCAGGATCGAATTCACGAGCAGCGACGGCTACTTTACTAACCTTTATGAGTTCGAGGGTAGGATGACCGCCAGATCCGATAAAGATATTATTGCTGAAATCACGACAGCCGGTGAATTAAAAAATGAAAAGTGGATGCAGGGAGGAGTAGGATATAAAATCACGCATACTTTAAAGGATGACTATCTGGAAAAAACTATGCTTATCAGTTTTCATGACAGAAAACCTCTCGTTAAAATTATCGAACCGATAGTTCAGGATATGACGACAAAAATTGAATTCCTCTCTTCGAAGAAAGTACTTGTGTCAGGTTCGGATAGAAAAATAATTTTTGAAATTACAGACGGTGATTTCAACCTGGAGACATCTGATAATGCGGAACGGTTCGTATTCCCCTTTCCGGCGATGAAATGTTATCCTCTGATGATAAAAGTGGAAGCACCAAGCACCGGATTCGTTCAAAAGATCAGTTATAGAATGACTGTGATTGATTGATGGTGCGAATTTATTTCTATAAGGCGTGTTGACTGCTCCATTTTGAATATTGCACTGGTAATCCGGAGAATTTTAGAAATAAAGCTTTGCGTGCTGCCCCGTTGGGGTCCCCCGGCTTTGGCGGGATTCCGCTCTCTCCGGTCGCCCTGCCTACTGAAAGCAGGTTCACTTCTCCCCTTAACGGGGATTGTTTTAAAATGAAAAAGTCCGCTTTAGCGGACTTTTTTTGCAGCTGCCCCGTCAGGGGTCCCCGCCTTTGGCGGGGTAGACTTCTCCCCCTGCCGGGATTTTTTTAAAATTAAAAAACCGGCATTTGCCGGTTTTTTTTGCTGCCCCGTCAGGGGTCGAACCTGAAGTCTTCTGATCCAGAGAAAGACCAGCTACCATCTTATAAAACTAAATTCGATACCAAATTGATGAT
>JBAYWA010000279.1:0-3367 GCA_041674325.1 Melioribacteraceae bacterium
AATTTTCTGAGGCACGTTTCCGGTAAGCAATATCAGGTTTGGATGTTTGCCTCCGCCGATGCGGCAAAAAGTCATTTGATGAAATTTTTATCCGAATTCCCCTCCGAGTTCGGATATTCGGGACTGCTTATGGGACTAATAGGCATTATGCCATCTTTCCGTAAATACAGAATAATATTCTACGCATTGACCGGCTCATTTCTTTTTTCAGTATTTCATTCAATCAACTATGATATAGCCGATCTCGATTCATACTTCCTTCCTGCCTATATAATGTTCTCGTTTTTCATTGTTTCCGGTTTTTACACAACCGCAGAATTTCTGAATCATAAATATAATCCCCGTGTTTCTTTAATAAGTATACTACTATTATCAGCGTTTCCGCCGGCAATAAATTTCGGACGGGTAGATCAGAGTAATGTTTATACGTATCAGGATTACAGCAAGGCTATTTTAAACAGCACGGAGAAAAATTCGATTATATTCAGTTATCAATGGGACTTTTTTGTTTCTCCCTCTTATTATTTCCAAAAAGTTGAGAATTTCAGAAATGATGTTGCCGTAGTTGATAAAGAACTGTTGCGCAGATCGTGGTATTATGATCAGATTCGGAGGAATCATCCCGACTTGTTTAGAAATATGGAGTCCGATATTGTCCATTTCTTAACCGCCCTGACACCCTTCGAAAGGGGCGAAAATTTCGAAGCCGACGCGATTGAAAAATACTACCGGGTTTTGATGACAAAATTGGTTTCCTCCAATATAGGGGAGCGAAATTTTTACATCGGGCAGGAATTGTTCCAGAACGAGATGCAGCGCGGAGAATTTTCTTTGCCCGAGGGATACAGCCTTGTTCCTCATCTTCTTTTATTTAAAGTGGTGAAGGGAGATGATTATGTTCCTGTTTCAAATCCCGATTTCACAATACGTTTTCCTTCGGGAAGGAATAAATATCTGGATTCGATTGAGACTTTCATCTACAATATGCTTATCTATCGCGCATACTACGAACTTCAGTTTAATAAACCGGATAGAGCTAAGCTCTTTGTGGAGAAGATAGCGAAAGAATTTCCCGCAAAGATTATTCCGGCAGAAATCTTAAGCCGGATAGAGAAGTAATAAGTTATTATCTAATTCGGGACATTTGAAAGTATAAGCGGCAGCTGCGGAAGAAAAAGCAGATATAATCCCCACATTACTATACAAACAGTAATCGGAATCATGAAATTATCATCGGCCCACTCACCCGATACATTTTCTGAGATGGCTCCCACGGCAACGGCAACAATTCCGATTAGGTACTCAGTCAAATTGCCCTCAATTTTCGGAGATAACAGAACTACGATACAGGAAGTAAAGAAAAATGCGAGTGTGCCTTCCAGACTTTTTAATAAAAATTTTGTTTTGCCGAATTTCCTTCCAATTAGTGCGGCCGAACTGTCCCCGATGATTAAAACAGCAAACGCGGTAACAACAAATACTTTAGGGAATAAAACAATGACTATTACCGCCGAAAGTAAAACATAAGTAGCACCGTTCAGATTTTTCTTCTTTGAGTCTTTCTCATGCTTTCTCATTATGAAGCCGAAAATCTTGTCGACGAATTCAGAAAGAGTTTTGTGATAATAGCGGCCGTAATCGACCAGGAGCGAAAAAACAGTCAAAGGAATTAGTATGGATAATGCTAATTCCCTTGTAATGAAATAATACACAACTGGAATAGATAGAGAAAAAAGGTGAATCGATTTACGAACCAATTCACCCTTATAATCTATTGTAGCGCGGTCATTTGCTGTCATCTTTGTCGGGAGTTTTAACAGTTTCTCTTTTTTTCTTTTCTTCTATCAGCTGCTGCACATGATCGGGAATCAAAATTTCGGTATTACCTCCTTTTTCAGCTTCATTCCGTTTTATAGGGGGAAGTTCTTCACCGCGCATTATCTTATCAATCTCTTCGCCGTCAAGAATTTCACGTTCCAATAATTCTTTAGACAATCTGTGAAGTAGTTCAATATTTTCCGAAAGAATTTTTTCAGCACGGTCCATTCCGGTCATTATAATTCTTTTTAATTCAGAATCTATATCAAGCGCGGTCTGTTCACTAAAATCTTTATGCTTTGTAATCTCTCTTCCGAGGAAAATTTCCTGATCTTTCTGGCCGTATGCAATAGGGCCGAGTTTTTCGCTCATTCCCCATTCGCACACCATTTTACGCGCAATACTGGTCGATTTCTCGATATCATTTCCGGCGCCTGTAGTAAAACGGTTAAAGACCAGTTTTTCTGCCGCCCGGCCGCCAAGAGCGTAAGTGATCATTGCTTCGAGATAATTTTTAGAATATGTATGTTTTTCATCCACCGGCAGATATGTTGTTACACCGAGAGCTCTGCCGCGGGGTATAATTGTCACTTTGTGAACCGGATCGGCTTCCGGGATTTTCTTTGCTACAAGCACGTGACCAATCTCGTGATAGGCTGTAATTTTTTTCTCTTCTTCGGAGATTATCAGACTCTTCCTCTCCGTACCCATCATAACTTTATCTTTTGCTTCTTCAAAATCCTCCATCGAAACATTTTTTTTGTTTTTCCGGGCTGCAAGAAGAGCCGCTTCGTTAACCAGATTTGCAATATCTGCACCGGCCAGTCCGGGTGTTCCTTTAGCCAGAGTTTCGATATCGACATCTGGATTTAGCGGAATTTTTCTTGTATGCACTTTGAAAATTCCCTCACGGCCTTTTACATCAGGCCGGTCAACAACAACCTGGCGGTCAAATCTGCCCGGGCGTAACAGAGCAGGATCAAGAACATCGGGTCTGTTCGTAGCGGCAATTATTATTACTCCGCTATTCTGCTCGAAACCATCCATCTCCACCAATAACTGATTCAATGTTTGTTCGCGTTCATCATGTCCGCCGCCTAAACCGGCACCTCGATGACGGCCGACAGCATCAATTTCATCTATAAAAATTATACACGGAGCGCTCCGTTTTCCCTGTTCAAATAGATCACGCACGCGGCTGGCGCCAACTCCGACAAACATCTCAACGAAATCCGCACCGCTGATAGAGAAGAATGGAACGCCTGCCTCCCCGGCCACAGCACGGGCTAATAATGTCTTACCGGTTCCCGGAGGTCCTAATAAAAGAACTCCGCGCGGAATTTTTCCGCCAAGTCTCTGAAATTTACCCGGTTCTTTAAGGAATTCAATAATTTCTTCCAATTCCTGTTTCGCTTCATCAGCGCCGGCGACATCTTTAAATGTTACTTTGATTGCCGATTCGGAGATTAATTTTGCCTTGCTCTTACCGAAATTAAAGATACCCCGCGTTCCCCCGCCTGCTCCTCCGCCCTGCATCCTTCTGAAGATA
>JBAYWA010000280.1:0-3365 GCA_041674325.1 Melioribacteraceae bacterium
TGTAACCAGTCCGGCATCACTGGCGCCTTTTCCAAACGCACTTTTCAGCATCCTGCTGTTGTGACCGAATCCGTGAACCATATAAACACAATCGGTCCTAATCCTCTCAGTTACCTTTATCTTTATCTTATTACTCACAACTCCATCCTGATTTTTAAGTCGAACATACTGTGCGTTTTTCAATCCCCACTTTTCGGCGACATCTTGATTGACCCACACTTCATTTTCATTCATCATATCCATCAGAATTCTGTTGGATTGAGTGCGGCTGAATGAATGAACCGGCGCGCGACCGAAAAGCAGTCTGTAATATCCTGCAGGCGCCTGTTCCTGCCTGTTAAATTTTGGAACCGGATCAAATCCTGCCTGCTGCAGCTGCAGAGAATAAAATTCAATTTTACCAGAAGGCGTGGCAAACTCCGGTTCTATCCCTTCCTCTATGTAGATCGGCTGTTTAGGACCGCGGATAATCCCTTCTTTTTTTAATTGATCGAGACTTAATCCCCCGGCTTTCAGTCTATGATCCAGGTAATCTTCAATATGATTCCACGGATAATACCCTGCAAGACCCAGTTTTTCCGCGAGTTTTTTTGCAATCCACCAATTCGGCTTCTGATCCGAAGGGGATTCAATTACCGGTTGGCGTATCCCCACAAAAGTTTCTTTAAAAGCAGACATATGAAGATCGTCGTATCGTTCCAGATAAACTGATTCAGGAAGAACCACGTCGGCCCATCCGGCAATTTCACTCGGGATCACATCAACAACAACCATCAGATCTAAATTCTGAATTGCCTTGATCGTTTCATTCTCGTTAGGAAGCGCATGGATCAGATTTGTAGCATAAATAAACCAGCCTTTGACGGGATAAGGATTTCCGCTTATAGTAGCCTCACGAATTCCGGTAGTGAGTTCTTCGGATGCGAACGGATATTTTTTTTCGGGATTGTCCAATTTTTCTTTTGAAGAGATTGGGTAAGCAGGATACGGGTAGCCCGGGAGCGAATAACTAACCGGGAAAAAGAATCCGCCTTTTCTTCCCCAGCTGCCAAGCAGAGCATTTAACAAAGCGATAGCCCTGCTTCGCTGTGCATCATCCCCGTACCATGTGGCATGTCTTCCGGGATGAACCAGAGTAGCCGGTTTGTGCATTGCCATTTCACGGGCACTTGCGCGAATCAGTTCCGGCTCAATTCCGGTTTCAGGATAAGCCCATTCGGGAGTGTATTGAGAAATCTCAGCCGCAAATTGCTCAAAACCAAAACCATACTTGCTTACATAATCGGTATCAAATAATTTTTCTGAAACAATCACATTCATCCATGAAAGAAGCAGGGCTATATCCGTTCCGGGTTTTATAGGGAGATAATATTTTGCTTTAGATGCCGCAACCGAGAACCTCGGATCTACAACAATAATTGACGCGTCCTTCTCAACAGCGGTTGCAAATTCCTGCACCTGAGTATTGTGCATATTCTCTCCAAGATGGGAGCCAATGAGCACAAGACATTTGGCGTTCTCAATATCGGTTCTCTCCGGTGACCCGATCGCATCTCCGAATGTCAATTCAAAACCGACGTCGCGCGGACCGCGGCATTGAGCAAATGAAGGAGCCGCAAAATTAATCGCGCCATAGGCCTTAAGAGTATGTTTAAGAAAATTTCCTCCAATTCCATGAGAGAATGATGCAACAGATTCAGGACCGTAGGCAGTCTTAATCTTATTCATTTTTTCTGCTATATAATCGAGAGCCTCATCCCAGGTTACCTCTTTCCAGACTTCTTCTCCCCTTTCTCTTGTTCTTATAAGCGGGGATCTTAATCTATCCGGATCAGATACTGCGCCTACTCCTCCGGTGCCACGGGGGCAGAGTCTTCCTCTGCTCAACGGATCATTCGGATGTCCCTCTACTTTCCACAATTCGCCGTCCTTCAGATAAGCAACGGTACCGCATTTCCAGAAACAGATATCGCAGTATGTTGGAATTGTCTTAATCCCCTTCACTTTTTCTTTATTGATTTTATTCGCCCCTTTGATCATCGGACTTAGTGCGGAAGCAGCTGCCGCGGCACCGACTGAAAAACCGGTGATTTTGAGGAACTTTCTTCGAGAAATACTATTCATCATTTACCTCGAAATGGATTTTATTAATTCTTTAATTTCACCGCACTGAGAATACTTTGTGTATACTTCACAGGTTCGGCACTCTTTCTCATTGCATACATTCTTGTGGTCGTAGCTACAGCAGGGAATGTGGGAGCGGTTGAATGCTTCGCAATTGCTTCTCTCAGCCTCAGGGCATTTCATTATATCCCAGCAGGGAATGAGAGAATAAATAGTTTTAATTCCATTGATACTTATCTTGGCTTCATTGATCGCGCTTCGTATACATTGGACGCGTTCTATGTCTGCCTGTGAGAAGAGCCGCTGCTTCGAATTATTTTTATATACAATGAACAGCCCCTCTCTCTCGTACATACGTAGTGTATGAACGGATATCTTCAGGAGCCTTGCAGCAGTGCTGATAGAGAAAACTGGTTCATTACGATTTATTTCCTGATTCATATCGACCTCTTGACCTATATTTATAAATATTCATTTAGTCAGTATTTATAAATATCCGGTTATACAAAAAAATTTTAAGTTACAGCTGTCCTATTTTTTTTCGAAAAAAAATCTTCGAATTTTCGCTATAAATGGACTTTCAGTCTCCTTAAATAGGTGCTGGCTATCTTTTTATAAAATTTTACAATATGAAATCTAAAGAGGATTTGATCAATAAAGCAAGATTATTTTTAAAGAATTAATTCCAGAGAGGCAAAATGCACTTTTCTGACTTTTTAGCGAGTGTAATTTGAAAATCGATCAGAGAATTTCTCATAATCCAGGATTCTGAGGTATGGCAGGTCAGACATGCTCCAACGGTAAGAATCTTTTTTTGTTCATGAACTGAAAAGGGGCGCGTATTGTCGCGGGTGGTAGAATTATAACTTCTTTCATTTAAAAATCCAATCCAGGCATCTTCGGGGAGTCCGTCATATTTTAGAGTTCTATATGCCGGCGTAAATTTCCAGATTCCCTCCGAACCTGAAATTTTATATTCAAGTTTGCCTCTTCCATACCCGATTGCAAGAGAATTATTGTGGCAAGCCGTGCATGAACGAACTTCCTTTCTGATAGTATGAGAAAAGCCGGGTGCGAACACTCTTTTAAAAACCGGTTTCTGTTTCAGGCTTTTATCTTTTGCAAGAGTATATAAAATTCTGTAACTTTGAACTTCCTCGTTCTGGATTACAATAGCTCCGGTGAGCAAAACCTCCTGTGCTTTTATCTGCCACGAGTATAAAAACAAAAGAAAAATGACA
>JBAYWA010000281.1:0-3360 GCA_041674325.1 Melioribacteraceae bacterium
ATCATGGGTTTCTCAATTTTCGCACAAATTTTTTCAAGATTGACTAAAAGACCTTTAAAATTCGGTTCTCCCTCTGGCTGTAACAATTCCTGTAATGGATTTAGATGCACTATCATTGCGCTTGCATCCACCATATCTATCAGCGATTTAATCAGATCCACTGGCTTTTTAGACTGTGCCACCTGAGCTGCGCCAATATTTCCGAGAATCGGTACCATTCCTCCTGCTTTCTTTACTACTCTATATGAAGAGTAATATGAATTATCTTCAAGTGCCTGTCTCTGACTGCCTACGCCAATTGGAATATTTAAAAATGTGGCTACTTCAGCTAATTTTTCATTTAATTTCTCAGCCTTTCGAGCTCCCCCGGTCATACTGGATATAATCAAAGGATAATCAATTTTAGAACCATAAAAGATTGTTGAAAGATCAATTTTATCAATCACCACTTCTGTTATGGCATTATGAACAAACTCGTAATTATCAAATCCATTTGTTTTAGACTTGAATTCAACTTGGTCCGTAAGACATAAATTAATATGATCTATCTTCCTTTTTACTGTCCGGCTCTGGCTCATTTCTAATAATATTTTAATAATTTATGAAAAAATTCTTTAAGGGATCTCCAATTCCGGGTCGGCTTAAGATAAAAACAAATTGACCATATACGGTAATAACTAAATCTACAGGACTGGAATATACATTCTAAAAATTAGCAGAATGAACTCTCTAAAATCTGATTTTCTGAATCAATTAATCTGATTTCCGAAAAACTAAACATTTATAACAATAACTAGAATAGATATTCATAGCGTTAAATAATACTCATATCTCTTTGTTATTCAATGTGTTAACAATATTATCTAAATTATTCATTTGGCTTTAAACGTTGAATCACAGAGAAACGAAAACTGGTTGAATTAAACTCATCTCAGAAAAGATTTTTAAGAACTTCCAGCAGTTTTTCACGCAGCAATGGCTTTGAGACAAATTCTGTGAATCCTGCCGCGATAAAATTATCTCTTGCTCCCGGCTGAACATAAGCAGTTGAGGCGATAATAGGTAAATCCTTAAATCCGGGCATCTTTTGGATTATTCTCATTGCGTCAAGACCGTTATACTCTCCCTGCAGATTTATATCCATTACAATGAAATCGAATTTTTTGGTCTTAAGAAGAGGGAGTGCATTTTCAAAACTTTGAGCGAATTCTATACTCTTGAGGTCCTTAAATTGGACTTTGAAAAGCATCTGTGAATCCAGCTGATCTTCAAGATAGAGACAGGAGAGCTGTGAAAGGTCGGGTACTTTCTCTTCCCTTTCCATCCCATTCTCGGCATTTTTGATTTCGGAATGAACTTTTACAGACGGCTTGGGCGAAATCTTTATCTCTGCTTTCTTCTGAGTATTAACGGATTCTACTTCCATCTTCTCTTTATCGCCCGCAACGAATTTTAAAGGAAAAATCAGAGCAAATTCAACCGGCTCGCCGTCTTTAAAGATTGTCTCTTTTCTAACATCTAAAAGATCAATCAGTTTTTTTGCCAGTTTAACTGAGAATCTCGAAAAACCGTAATTTCTTCTGCTTATATTCTCATCCGCCGCAAATATTTCTGCAAATGCCTTTAATAAATATGGAGAGATCATATTAGGCGTATCTTTTATCTTAACAGCAAAATAATCGGAATTGTAGACCGATGCTGCAATATGCACCGAGCTCTCTTTTGTAAGCTGAATTGCAAATTTCATAAACAAGCTTATCAATGAAGATAATTTGGACTTATCCGTTGTAAGTGCCAGAGTGGATGAGATCATCCCATAATCAATCGCAACATTTTTATCTTCTGCAGCTTTTCTAGTATTCTCTTTCAGCTCTTCGATGATTTCGACAAACTTGAATTCTTCCGGCCGGAATTTAATGACCTTCTGCTCTAAAGTTGAATACTCAACGGCATTATCCATAATCTGAAGCAGCAGCTTCTGATTTTCTTTAATGATATCAATCGCTTCCTTCTGTTCGGTATTCGGAGCCGGTATACTCTCCCCCAATTCTTGAGTAAATCCCATAATTACATTTATAGGGGTGAGTATTTCATGAAATATGTTCGATAGGAAAGGCGGGTCGATTTTCTGTACAAGTTCAACTTGCGAACTGTTGGTATCACCTGTATTAACAGATTCTTCAACAAGTTTAATTATAAGACAAAACGATTCTATCTCGCCGTTGTAATTTTTAATCGGAGTTGCTACAGTGGTGGCTGCTTGCAGAGTGCCTGAGGATTTCTTGAAAGCCACGTCCAAAGAAACTGTCTTTAACAATCCTGAATGAAATACGCTCTTATTTACCTTTGCACGGTCTTCATCGGATACAAGTGTAATAAATGGTCTAGTTTCAAGATCCTTCCTTGAATAACCAAGTCTTTTTGTTACCTGATCATTGATATCTATTATAAAACCATCCTTATCCGTGCTTATTATCGGGTCACTTGTATTTTCGTAAGCCGATTCAAACACCTGAATCCTTCTTTTGATTTCTGCCTGTTCCGATACGTTCTGAACAATATTTAAATGTGATTTCTTTCCGTTAAAATCAATTAATGTTCTGTTAAGTTCGACTAATACGGAAGATCCGTCACTCTTCTTATGGCGCCACGGCCCGCTGAAACTCCCCTCTACCGATTTACTATCCCCCGATTCAATGATAGTCTGAATATCTTCAGGCGCATAAAGATCAGTTAAGTCCATATTTAGAAAATCTGAGCGCTTATATCCGTAGAGTTTCAGAGCTACATCATTTACTTCCATAAATTTGAGATTTTCGATATCATATATAAACATTGCTACCGGGGAGTGCTGAATTATTGCGTCATACATCTTTGACTTTACTTCCGATTCCGAATCACGCTCCACTTTTTTTGTAATCAGAATCTGCATACCTGTATAACCGAGATCATCATCGGATATTTTTTCCAATCTGATCTCCGCATTCAGATTCTGTTTCTCCATGAAGATGTAATTAAATATTAGAGGTTCTTCTTTCTTATCGTTTTTGAGGTATTCTTCAAGAATTGAAACAAATTTTTTATCGAACAGTCCTGAAACCTCTTTTCCGATAAGGTTTTGATTTGAACTCCCTGCAATTAATTTTGTCAACAGGCTGCTTGCCGCTATTACCCTTAATTCTCTATCTACGATGGCTAATGCAACGGGCAATTCTTTGTAAATATTCAGGTTCAGAAGCTCTAAAGGGCTAACTTTATGCATTTCGCTCTTTTTAGAAAATCCGATCAAAGCAACAACGTTATTATCTAGATCACATAAGGGGAACTGCACAATGGAAAGATCTCTTGAGGATCCTCCGG
>JBAYWA010000282.1:0-3357 GCA_041674325.1 Melioribacteraceae bacterium
ACTGTAATATCGCTCCTTTTGATCGGCGCTTTACTCTCTTGCGATGCGCCCAGATTGAATCCGCTCGATCCTCAGAATCCTGACTATCAGCTCTCAATAATTGAGGGGATAGTTCAGACAGAGGCTCAACCGCGTCTTCCCCTGGACGGAGTTAAAGTTTATTGGAAAAATGATAATATACTCGCCGTAACCGACGCGGCCGGAAAATTTTTTATAGATAAATTGCCGCAGAAGCAGGGATGGATCTATTTTGAAAAAGACGGATACAGCCGCGATTCCATCGCATTAAATCTTTTAAACCAGAAGACCCAGCATGTTGACGCGCGTCTGAACGCAATTCCCAGACTCGATGATCTGGTAATCTATACAAGTATTTTAAATCGATATCCCGATGTTCAGAGTGATTCCCTTTTCGTAAAAGCAAAAATTTCCGATAATGAAGGTGATGTGGTCTCTGTCTTTGTCCGCTGTCCGGAGCTTGGTATAAATAAAACTCTCTCATTCAATGCGGCATCCGGATATTATGAAAACAAATTTTTACCCGGGGATCTGGATCTGCAGTTTATTGATGAAGGGATCGGAAAAAATTTTGAAATAAGTGTTTATGATCCGGAGGGGAAAGAGTTCAAAGTCGGCTACTCAACAATTAAAAGAACAATCCGGCAGGATATCACATTCAGGTCCCCGGCTAATCTGGAAATTGTTGAGTTCCCAGTAAAATTTGTCTGGGGCAGATTTTTGCCAGGATTCAACTTCACATATATGTTCGAGATCTATACTAACGAGAATTCTCCGGTAAGAAAAAAACAGGTGACCGGTATTTCCAAAGAGGAAGTTGAGATAATTGCCAATATAGGAACTTTCAATCTGGACGATCTTCCGCCCGGTCAGTATTTCTGGGTAATCTGGGTTGTTGATGATTTTCAGAACAGGGCCCGTTCGCGACAGGCATCATTCGTGATTCAATAAAAAGAGATCCGTTTTATTTAATGAGCAACTTTTTTAAAGAAAATATTAATCATATAAAAAATCTCTCGAAGGACGAGTTCGAATCCCTGTATGAATTTACACAGATTCTCAATTCGGCTACAAGGCAGGATCTGCTGATCGAAGATGCGATCGATATAGTAATAAATGTGATTAATGCCGAGCGCGGACTTTTTGTAAAATATGATGAGGTCAACGACGGATTTTCCATTATCTCGGCAAGGAAAATTTCAAAAGAAACAATTACGGATCTTCACGAATTTTCTTCCGGCATTCTTCAAAAAGTAATTAAAGAAAAAAAACCGCTTCTCTATCACGATGTAATGGGCGACCCACACCTGTCGCAGTTCGAAAGCGTTCAGATCCAGCGGATCAAATCGGTAATAGGCGTTCCTATCGTACGCGATACTAAAGTGTGGGGAGTAATTGTCGCCGATAGTCAGCTGGACCGGCGCGAATTTACAGATGAGAATCTTCTCTTCCTCAGCTTCTTCTCGAATCTCGTTTCGCTTGCGCTCGACCGGATCATAAAATTGGAAGAGCTGGAAAAAGAGAATCAGATACTCACCAACCGTCTTCAATCGTATTTCGAAATACCGGATATGATTGGAGAGAGTCCGGTAATGCGCAACCTCTCTCAGATTCTCTATAAAGTGGCGCTTACCGACGCAACCGTATTAATTACCGGTGAAAGCGGGACGGGAAAAGAGATAGCGGCAAAGGCTATTCACGATCTGAGCAAACGGAACGATAAACCGTTCCTCGCGCAATTCTGCGGCTCAATTCCGGATAATCTGCTTGAGAGCGAATTGTTCGGCTATAAAAAGGGAGCTTTCACGGGAGCCAATCAGGATAAACAGGGTTTGCTCGAAGCCGCGGACGGCGGAACGTTTTTTCTCGATGAGATCGCGGATATTTCTATAGCGCTTCAGGCAAAACTTCTCCGCGTTCTGGAAAACCGGGAGATAATACGTCTGGGAGATGTGAAAGTAAGAAAAATTAATGTAAGAATAATTACAGCTACTAATAAAGATCTGCACGCGCTGGTTAAAGAGGGATCGTTCAGGGAGGATCTGTTTTACAGGCTGAATGTGTTTCCGATTCATATCCCGCCGCTGCGCGAGAGGAGAAGCGATATACCATTGCTGGTCCACGCCTTCATTAAGAAATTCAGCGATAGGGAGATGGCTATTGATCCCGCCGCGATAAAAAAACTGGAAAATTATTACTGGCCGGGAAATATCCGTCAATTGATAAATGTAATTCACAGGGCGCTTATTCTATGCGACGGAAACCGGCTTGCTTCCGAGCATATAATTCTTGAAGATTCTTCCGTTGTCGAAAGTTTTAAGGGAACTCTGCGCGAATATGAGATGCTCCTTCTTAAAAAACGCCTGGATGAATTTAACGGCAACAGAACTCTTACAGCAAAATCTCTTGATGTTTCCGTCAGATGGATACAGCTGAAACTGAAAGAGATGGGGGAATAAAATATGTCGTCTTTAACCTCTGAAATATTATTTGAGAAATTTCAAATAATAGAAGTGCTCAAGAAAGATGAACACGCCGCTGTGTTTCTGGCCAATCATATCTATCTGAGTAAAAAAATAATTCTCAAAGTTCTGAACACTCAGAAACTTCCCGATCCCTCAATGGTCGAACGGTTCAAGCGGGAGGGGAAAATACTTGCAAAGCTTGATCATCCGAACATTATAAAGGTGCTCGATTTCGGCTTGAGCAAGGAATATTTCTACATCTCCTTTGAATATATTGAAGGAGAATCGCTCCGCAACAATCTTAAAACAAAAACGCTTACTCAGGAACAGAAAGAGCATGTGATGATTCAGCTCCTGAAGGGACTGGATTACGCGCATAAGAACCAGATCATTCACCGCGACATCAAGCCCGAAAATGTTTTCATTGACAATAATCTGAACGTTAAACTGGGTGATTTCGGATTGGCTCTTTCCGCGGAAGATAATTTTGTAACCAATCCCTATTCAATCGTCGGTACACCGAGCTACATGAGTCCCGAGCAGGTGCGCGGCGCAAAGCTGACGCCACAGAGTGATATTTTTTCGGCCGGGGTTGTGCTGTTCGAGTTATTTACCGGACGGAACCCGTTCCTCCGGGATAACGTAAGCCTTACGCTCAACGAGATAATGGCTTATGATGAAAACGAGATAATGAAGCAGGCGGAGGAACAGCCGCAGCTAATAAAAGATATTCTCTTCGGCATGATCAGAAAAAATGTAGGACAGAGATACGAATCCGCGGAAGAAATTCTGGATGAGATGAATGTCCATGTGGATCAGCCGACAATAGTGATAAATAATGTTGACCGTGAAGGGAAAAAATCGAAACTCGCAT
>JBAYWA010000283.1:0-3329 GCA_041674325.1 Melioribacteraceae bacterium
ATTATTCTTTCAAATCCGGTCTACGGCACACTATACGAATTTGATATCTCATCCGGCTTGCCTGATGCGGAGATAAAACTGGATGCGGCCGGATTAAGATTGGACCCGTTCAGGAGATATTACTGGCGCGTTTATGCTTTTACCGCAAGCGGGACAGAGCCCAACAGTTACAGTGCTGATTTTACATTCACCTATTCTCCTACAAATTGAGCGCCTCTTTGAAAAACATTCTTCAAATATTTTTTCTTCTATCCCTCTTTTCTATAACAGTTTCTGCTCAACTCGGTAGGGACAGTTTGAATTTTTCAACTCAGAGTTTCAGCGAACGGAGATTGACAAATAACTTTGATAAACAGCTCAACACATACAGTTTAAATACAATGGCAAAATACTTTTTGAGCACCGATAAATTCTTTTTAGGCATAAGAGAAAGTTTTAATTCTACCGTAACTAAATCCTCTGCTGTAAATGTGAAAGATGAACAGTTTCTCTGGGCAATAGGGCAATATGGAGTTTCCGACTATCTAAAATTGGGCATCGTATTAAACAATAATTTTTATACCGATGACCGGGTTGTTGCTATAAATAGAGCCTCTCTACTGACGACTTCATTATTTGCCAAAGTAGTGCCTTATAAAAATATTCAAATCACACCCTATGGAGGTATTTCTCAGAATAATCAGATAGGGGCAAAAGATAATGGTTTTATTTATGGCACTGAGGCCAGCATCGATAAATTCAATCTCGGAGATTTTGATCTCTCCTCTACCATGAAATTCCAAAATGAGGATATCTCACCGAGAAAAAACACACTCCGCCTGATGAATTTTGATATAAATAGTTCATTTGAAAAGAGCTTTTACAATACCGTATCGGCCTACTATTCAGAGCAGAAGAAGGATTTTTATTTCACCGCCGATCCAGTAACCGCATCTCAGTTTAATATTACAAATAATATCCAGAGCAGAACAGAAACAAACTATTTTATACAGGATAAGGTAAAATTCTCCACACCCGATTCCCCTCTTTCATTGGATCTGCAGGGGCGGGTGGCCTGGCGGGATATCGACAGAAACACACAATATATTTCTCCCTCAAATATCGCAAATACTAATTACGACACACAGATAGAGGAGTTCAGGCTGGACTTTTCTTCCGCCGCAGATTACCTGACCGAGAATTTCAACCTTTCGCTCCGATTCTCATTTTCGGAAAAGAACGAGAAGCATCAGCCTCATCGCACTGAATCTATAAATAATTTAATCTTGGATGAGCGCGAAAATCTTGAGCAGCAGAAGAACAATACGTCGCAGCTGGCTAATATCTCAATTCTGGGACGTGCGGCGTTATCAGGAAGCGGGCATGTAACATTCAGTCTGTTCCACCGCAAACTCAGATACGATACACCAAGCGATCTCAATTTCGACGACAGGGATGAACTTCTCTCCGTCGGCAGAATTTTATATGAGCACGAATTCAATCCATCATTTACGGCTTTTCTTAATCTTGAAGGCAGTCTCAATAAGATCGTTTATATTTTCGCCGAAAGAAGCTCAAATAATAATCTGCGTAGAATACTGAAATTCTCCTCGGGAGGAACATTCACTGCAGGGGAATTCAGCTCATCAAATTCAGCCGAGGTTTCAGCTAATTATACGGTTTTCGACTATGAGGATTTAAACCCGAATTTCAGAAGTTATTCCTTCAGGCAGTTTGTTCTTCGCGATTCCACGCATTTCAGATTCAGCGGAACAGTCCGTTTTTTCTTTTCAGGCTACATGAAATTATCCGAACAGGGTGATTTCAGATGGGACGATTTTTCCAGCAAACCCTCCCGGTTTCTGGATGAACTTTATGCGGAACCGAAATTATATTATGATTACCGCGCGTTAAGCATCGGACTGGGGATCCGTTACTTTTCTCTTTCGACTTTTAATTTTAAGAACGGCGCCGATAAATTGCTTGTCTCAGATTATTCCAGCCTTGGACCGGTTGCAGAATTGAGCTACGTAATTAACGAAAGGATCAACCTGAAATTATACGGCTGGTATGAATTCATTAATTCCGAAGATAGTACAAGAAGAGAAATGGCAAATATGAGTGTTAAGGTAAATTATCTGTTTTGATGAATTTCACAGAACCCTAAATTGCTATTGCACGATAGAGTAAGTAATTATATTTTTCGGCTCACTTAAATTATTCTTTCCAGGAGACACTTTGCAGGAAACAATATACGAGAAGGAAATTTCCAGCGATCCGGAACTGCTGCCCGAACTGGAGGATTTTATTGTTGATCTTGCAAAAAAAGTGAACTTGCGGGAAGATAAACTTAACAGTCTCGCATTGTCATTCTCCGAAGCGGCATCCAACAGTGTTGTCCACGGTAATAAGCTCGATAAGAGCAAAAAAATAAAAATTGTTGTAAAGATAGACCCGCTCAAAATGACCATCATAATTAAAGATCAAGGGAAAGGATTTGATATCAATACCGTCCCCGATCCCACAAAGCCGGAAAACATATTAAAGGACAGCGGCCGAGGCATCCATATAATGCGCTCCTTTCTGGACAAACTGTATTACAATTTTACCCCGACCGGGACAGAAACTATTCTGGAGATAAGCCTGGCCTGACATAGTCCCCGGGGCGGTTCAAATTTGCTTTATGAAAATTGAACCGAATCCTATATATTCTGTATGCAAAACTTTTATTAAAATTAAAATGGAGGATTCATGTCTCGTAAAAAAATAGCTTTAATAGGCGGCGGACAGATTGGCGGAGTATTGGCTCAATTGATTGCTCAGAAAAGACTGGGCGATGTTGTTCTTTACGATATAGTTGAAGATTTGCCTCAGGGTAAAACTCTTGATATAGTCGAAGCTTCAAGAGTGGATATGTTTGATGTGAGTATCAAAGGAACCAACGACTACAAGGATATCAAAGACGCCGATCTTGTTATCATTACCGCAGGTTTGCCGCGCAAACCCGGAATGAGTCGCGATGACCTCCTCGTTACAAACGCAAAAATTATGCAGACAGTTGCGGAAAATGTAAAGCTCTATGCGCCAAATTCAATTGTAATTGTTATATCGAATCCTCTTGACGCCATGGTTACACTCTTCCAGAAAGTTACCGGATTTCCGGCAAATAAAGTTATGGGACAGGCCGGAGTTCTGGATTCATCCCGCTTCGCTACATTCATCGCATGGGAGCTCGGAGTTTCTGTTAAAGATGTAAATGCGTTAGTCATGGGCGGACACGGCGATACAATGGTTCCTATAGTCCGCTATGCGAATGTAAACGGCATACCTGTAATGGAACTGCTGGAAAG
>JBAYWA010000284.1:0-3326 GCA_041674325.1 Melioribacteraceae bacterium
CGTACAATAATTTAAATGAACGCGCGCGCGCGCGCGGAATCCGGCTCGCCAGTGATATGGTGCCCAATCATACAGGCATCTATTCTAAATGGGTAATTGAACACCCCGAATATTTTATACAGTCACCCTATCCGCCCTTCCCAAACTACAGTTTTAACGGCGAGGATCTTTCTGACGATCCGTCGGTTCAATTAAGAATTGAGGACGGATACTGGGAGAAGAGGGATGCCGCTGTTGTGTTCCAGCGGACAGATGTTCAGAACGGAGATGCAAGATATATTTATCACGGCAACGACGGAACAAATATGCCGTGGAACGATACCGCCCAGCTGAATATGATACGCAAGGATGTGCGGGAGGCGGTTATACAAAAAATATTTGAAGTCGCCCGCAAATTCTCCATCATCCGTTTCGACGCCGCTATGACTTTAGCTAAAAAACATTTCTCACGTTTGTGGTATCCCGAACCGGGAAAGGGAGGCGACATCCCATCGCGCGCGGATTACGCTATGACAAGAGAGGAATTCGACAGAACATTCCCCGATGAGTTCTGGCGCGAGGTGGTAGACAGAATTAATGCGGAGATGCCAGATACACTTCTATTAGCAGAAGCGTTCTGGCTTATGGAAGGATATTTCGTGCGCACGCTCGGAATGCACCGTGTCTATAACAGCGCGTTTATGCATATGATGATGAAAGAGGAGAATTCAAAGTACCGCGATCTGATTTCGAATACGCTCGAGTTCGAGCCGGAAATTCTGAAACGGTACGTTAATTTTATGAGCAATCCCGATGAGGAAACCGCCATACGCCAGTTCGGTACCGACGATAAATATTTCGGAGTATGCGCGCTGATGGTCACCCTCCCGGGACTCCCGATGTTCGCGCACGGCCAGATAGAAGGTTACACCGAGAAGTATGGAATGGAATATCAGCGGGCATATTATAACGAGTCGCCGGATCAGTGGCTCGTTGACCGGCATAAGAGAGAGATCTTTCCGCTGATGAAAAAACGGTATCTCTTCAGTCAGGTTGCCAATTTCTGGCTCTTCGATTTCATAGACGGTTACGGTTCTGTTAATGAAAATGTTTACGCTTATACAAACAGCGAGCACGGCGAGCACGCGCTTATACTCTTCAATAATAAATATGAAAATACATCGGGCAGAATCTTCAACTCATCCCCTAAACTTATGTCGAATTACGGTGGCGGAAAGGAGAACAGGACCGTTACTATCGCCTCCGCTCTCAATATCAATCCGGCGCCCGGACATTTCTATATTTTCAGGGACCATATATCAAATCTCGAATTTACCAGAACGGGAAGCGATATTGCGCAGAACGGATTCTACGCGGAGCTCGGCGCATTTAAATTGATGGTGTGTCTGGACTGGCGCCTGGTGTATGATCAATCGGGCGATTGGGAAAAATTAGTCTGGAAACTTGAAAACAGCGGTGTGCCCGATATGATGCGCGCGTTCCGCGAATTCAAACTTGAGACGATACACTATTCGTTCGAGCAGATGTTCGATGAGGAATCGATAGAGGGATTTATTAAAACCTGCGTGGTGGAGGAGAGGAAGGCAATTGAAGAGGACCGGATAAGTTTTGTGGATGAAAAATATTCGGGACTGCTCAATATAATCTGCGGTCATTTCGGCATTGAGACTTCTATTGAGCCGGTGCTTAAAAAGTTTGAGGAGGAGATTGTAGGCGTAAGAAAACTCAACCGCCTGCTGGATGACGAATATCCTCCCGAAAAAAATCTATCGCACTCGGATGTTCATAAGGCGGTGCGCGTTTCAAGAGATACTAATTATCACGATAATTCGATAATCTTCATGCTGTTGCTCATCATATCGAATATAAAAGAGCTCTTTCCGGAAGAGGGGGGAATCAACCGTAAAAATTATTTTGATGAGATGCTTCTCGATACTCCGGTCAGAAAAATTCTTCTTAAACTCGGTAAAGGGAGCTACGAAGTATTCCGCGAGATTACTCTGCTTAATATTTCCCGGCTCAATCTGGATGGAGTGATAGGATTATTCGATAAAGATAAAAAAGCTGTTGACGATGATCCGCCTGGCGATACTGATAAAGCGGAATCCGGATTAGCGGCATTTCTGAAAAATGAGCTGGTAACGGATTATCTTGGAGTTAACGAGCACGAGACAGTTGTTTATTACAGCAAGGAAAATTTTGAAGAGCTGATCGACTGGCTCTTCACACTGTCGGCTCTCCGGCTGATGGAATGCGGAAACGATTCATTAAAGTCTCCCGAAGAATGTTTTCAGGAGAGAACACAGCTCTTCAGATCCTACTGGAAAAATGCAAAAGCGATTATCTCATTATCGGAGAGATCGGAATATAAATTTGATCTGCTTATTAAAAATTTACTCGGCGGTAGCGGTGATTTAAACTAAAAACGGCAGCCCGTATAACCGGCCGCCGTTTTCAGTAGGGGTTGTGTTTTTCTCTCTCGAGAAAACTTATTTTTAAATATTATTAAATAATGAACCGTTATTCATTTATAGTATAAAAAAAATTATTTTTTGATTCCGTTCTTAGTTAAAAATTTCACATTCTGCCGGATCTTATTAAGAGGAAATGATTTCGGATCGTGCGCCCATTGTGTTAAAAGATTGCGCAGTGCGCCAAGTATATAAAAGCGGAATATCTTCATATCAACATTTCCGCTGAAAGAACCGTCTCTTAATCCGTTTTTGAATATTTTCTCGCCGACTCCCAGGAATTTTTCGTAATAATCCGTGAATCCCTCTTTGTTATTCCGAGCCAGATGATGCTGTTCACTTACAAAGACAAGCGCAAGGGGAGGATTCTCGTTAAATGAATCGAATACCAGATCTATCATCGCGTCGATCTGCTCATGCGGCGTCAGAACATTATTCTCCGCCAGCGATTTCAATTCGATGTATAAATTACGCCAGAGTGAGTCGAATATATTTAGAAGAATATCCTCTTTATTATTGTAATACTGATAGACGCTCCCCGTGGCCACATTAGCAAGCTCGGCAATCTTCGAAATCTTGGCGCGGTGGTATCCCTCGGAAGCAAATACCTTTATAGCCGCCTCCAGAATATCCTTCCCTTTATCCCCTTCCTTTGTTCTCATCAGTCATCTTTAATGAATTATGATTCAATTATAGGAAGAATTCATAAAATTGTCAAAAATCTCTCCCCTTGTTTTTTTACCGGATTCATAAGTGAAAATTAAGAAGTGAAGGGACTATTTTATGAGGGAAGCAGTAATCAGCAGAATAGTGTATAGATGAACTGAAAATGGATGAAAATGGATTGGAGAGAAA
>JBAYWA010000285.1:0-3320 GCA_041674325.1 Melioribacteraceae bacterium
AAATTTTACAGACGCCGGAGAGAAATTGTATTATGATAAATGCGGCGGATGTCACAGGGTGTATGAGAAAAGTGATTTCACAAAAGGGCGATGGGTGGATGAGCTGGAGGATATGAGCAGACGCGCCAAACTTTCACCCGAAGAAAAAAATCTTATAAAGAATTACCTCTTCGAAAATTCCGGGAATTAAACGAAACAGAGATAATTTAAATCAATCGGATTAATAAGATGAAAAGATCTTTCTCGGGGGGATTGCTGGCGGTTTTGATTGGTGTTGCCTGCATTGACTCAAACGCGCAGGTCTGCGGAATCTCGGCGTCAAAATTAAACGTACCGGACGCGTCGGTTATTTCAATAGAGACATTTGAGTTTGAACCTTCAATAAACGTCTTCCATTCCTCATCGCAGTTCGGCGAAGACGGAAAAACTGAACCGCTCGGCGGCAAATCCGTTTCTTCCGATCTTTTATTCAGAGTAACCGCCAGTGTATCGGAGAGACTCGAAATAGGAACTGCTTTTTCACGCGCACTCGAGCAGATAGACGTGGGAAGCAAACTGCTGGTCTTTAATTCGGAAAAAATTAAACTTGCGGCAATAGCCGGGCTTTCTATCCCCGCCGGAAATAAATTCATATCCGATCTATCCGATGAGCAGGAAACATATTTTGGCGGAACGCTGGGAGGCATTGCCTCTTTCGAAGCGGGAACAAGTTCTTCGGTTGACGCCTCGGTTTCATTCTCGCATTATACCGGAAACAGGCTTAACAAACGCATCTGGTGCGGCTTATCATACGGCACATACGTCTCTCAAAATCTGCAATTGATTGGAGAACTCGGAGGATTTTACTTATTTGATAAAAATTATTCTGAATCAAAATTTAATTGCGCCGGAGGCTTCTCTTATAAGGTGACAAGCGGATTAATTTTAGTGATGGGATTTCAATATGACCTTTTCGGAAGAAACACATGGAAGGGAGCGGGATATCAGACCGCTTTTACAATGCTGTTTTGAAATTCGTTGACGGACAAAAACCGGGCTTAATTGCTTAAGCCCCATAATTTTTGTGCTGCATAATCTTAAAGAATATACTTACTCAAATCACGGTTCTTAACTATCTTATCTAATTTTTCATTTACCATCTCACCGGTGATTTCAATTTTCCCCTCAGGCATTTTATCCGGAACTTCAAAGAGTATATCTTCAAGAAGAGTCGTAAGGATGGTGTGCAGTCTTCTTGCGCCGATATTCTCGACCTGGTCATTTACCGCGGCGGCAGTACGCGCCACTTCTTTAATTGCCTCGTCGTTAAATGATATGTTCACACCTTCTGTTTGAAGAAGGGCTGAATATTGTTTAAGCAGGGCATTCTGGGGAAGTGTAAGGATCTTCACAAAATCATCCTCGCTCAGACTTTTCAATTCGACGCGGATAGGGAATCTTCCCTGAAGCTCCGGGATGAGATCGCTCGGTTTTGAAACATGAAATGCGCCGGATGCGATAAATAATATATGATCGGTTTTTACCGGACCGTATTTTGTATTTACAGTGGAGCCTTCGACTATTGGAAGAAGATCCCTTTGAACGCCTTCCCGGGAAACGTCGGGCCCCTGCTGGCTTTTTGCGCCGGCAATTTTATCTATCTCGTCGATGAAAACTATCCCTGATTCCTGTACGCGCTTAACGGCTTCGCGCTGAACCGCCTCCATATCGATTAATTTCTCGGCTTCCTCCTGAGCAATCAGTTTTCTTGCTTCGCGTATCGGAGTTTTCCGTTTCTTTTTTTTCTTCGGGATCATGCTGCTCATCATCTCCTGAAGATTCATAGTCATATCATCCATTCCCATCGGTCCAAGAACCTGCATTCCGAATGCGGGCGCGGACGTGTCAAACTCAATCAGTTTATCATCCATCTCTCCATTGCGGAGTTTTTCTCTCATCCATTCGCGGGTTTTTTCATTACGCAATTCCTCTGTTTCGCCGTTCTCATCCTCGGGAGTATTTATTTTTTTAACGGGCGGAATCAGCTGGTCCAGAATTCTCTCTTCGGCCATTTTTTCCGCTTTTTCCTGCACCTCAGCAGTTTTTTCCGCTCGAACCATGCTGACGGAAAGTTCCGCGAGATCGCGGATCATAGATTCTACATCGCGTCCCACATAACCAACCTCGGTGTATTTGGATGCTTCAACTTTTATAAACGGAGCCCCCGAAAGTTTTGCCAGTCTTCTGGCGATCTCTGTTTTACCAACACCGGTTGGCCCTATCAGGATAATATTATTCGGCATGATCTCTTCGCGGATGCTCTCATTAACCTGCTGGCGTCTCCATCTGTTTCGAAGAGCAATGGCAACCGCGCGTTTGGCGTCGTCCTGTCCTATAATATATTTATCAAGTTCCTTTACGATCTGAATTGGAGTAAGGTCCTTCATTGTTGTGTTCTTCATTATCCGTTTCCTTATTTGGCAATAACTTCAACTGTAATTTTTTCGTTTGTGTAGATGCATATATCGGCTGCTACTTTCAATGATTCTTCTACAATCTCTTTTGCTGAAAGGTTACCGTATTTTTTAAGCATTTTAGCCGCGGCGAGCGCATACATTCCGCCGCTTCCGATTGCAACTATATTATCTTCCGGCTCAATAACATCTCCCGTCCCGGAGACTATAAATGCTTTTTCATCGGAAACGATTGCCAGCATTGCCTCAAGGCGGCGCAGATATTTATCTGTCCGCCAGTCCTTTGCCAGTTCCACTACGGCGCGCGAGACGTTTCCGCTATACTGCTCAAGTTTTTCTTCAAAGCGGGCAAGCAATGTGAATGCATCGGCCGTTGAGCCGGCAAATCCGCACAAAACCTTTCCGTTGAGAAGTTTGCGGATCTTCATTGAATTATGTTTCATTACCGTATTGCCGAGCGTAACCTGTCCGTCGCCGCCCAAAGCGGCCTGCCCGTCTTTGATAATCCCGATAATTGTTGTTGACCGAATTTTCATTTTTGCTCCTTGATTAAAACTCATCAAAAAATCCTAATTCCCGGCACTTTAAAATTTTACCGGAAAGATCCGGGGTACTTTTTTCTGATATTCCCGGTATTCATCTCCGAAAAATTTCACAAGTTTTCTTTCTTCGTAGAAAGAACCGACATAAAAATATAATACGATACAGATAAACATCACCAGATAGAAAAGATTCATGGCGGGGCGCAGTCCGAGAAATAAAATTGAAAAAAAATAGATGGGGTGGCGGACAAATTTAAATGCGCCCTCAATCTTTAAAACCAGTTTTTCATCCAGATCCCCGGTGTTGTATGTTCCTTTTAAGTAT
>JBAYWA010000286.1:0-3317 GCA_041674325.1 Melioribacteraceae bacterium
ATGAATACTACCACTCGGATGTAGAAATAAACGCTTATCACGCTCGAAAGAACGCCAATTATCGCCAGCCAAGTCAATCCGCTCTGGATCGCCGAGATAAATACATAATATTTTCCAAAAAATCCTGCCAGAGGCGGAATTCCCGCAAGCGCGAACATGAAGAGAGCCATTTCAGCAGCCAGCACGGGATTCTTACCGTTCAATCCCGCTAATGAATTCAGATCCGTTCTGGAATCGTTCTCCCCTTCTACTATCGAGATTACCGTGAATGCGCCGATATTCATAAAAGTGTAGGCTGCCAGGTAAAAGATTATACCGGCGATGCTGAATGTATTCCCCGAGGCCAGACCGATTGCCATATATCCGGCATGAGAGATTGATGAATAAGCCAGCATTCTCTTCAGATTCGTCTGAGAAATTGCCACTATGCTTCCAAAAACCATAGAGAGGGTGGCTATTGCGGCGAAATATGGTCTGAAAACATTTGGAGCATTAAAACTGAGGATAGCTGAGAGCATTATAAGAAGAACGCTGAAAGCGCCGGCCTTGCCGGTCGTCGACATCAATGATGTAACAGTGGTGGCCGATCCCTGATATACGTCCGGAACCCACATATGGAAAGGGACGGCGGCTATTTTAAAGCTGAATCCGATCAGGAAAAATACCATTCCGAGAATAAAAATTATATTTGACGAATAGAGAACAAAATTTTCCACAAGATTCTGAATGCTGGTTGACCCGGTAGCTCCGTAAATCAGCGCGATTCCGTATACAACAAAACCTGTAGCAAACGCGCCCAGAAGAAAATATTTCATCGACGCCTCGTTGGCGGAGAGTTTTTTACGGTTGATTCCAGCCAGGAGATAAAAACAGATAGACATCAGTTCCAATCCCATGAAGATCATAAGAATATCTTTTGCCCCTGCCATAACCATCATTCCGAGAACGGATGACTGCACGAGGATATAATATTCGCCGTAAAATGTGCCGTATTTCTTCAGATAGTCGATTGAAGAAAGAACTACGAGGGCCGCGCCGATATTGAAGATGAAATTGAAGATAGCCGGTTTGCCTCCTACCTCAATCATTCCCCCGAACAGAACAAAATTCTGTGTGATATTAAAAACTGAATAAAAAGCAGTGGCAAAGAACATTGCGATTGACAGCCAGGGAAGAATCAGTTCGCTCTTCTTAGAATAGATTTCAATAAGAACGGAGAGAACTATTCCCACCGCAATAATAATCTGCGGCATCAGTAAAAAATATTCGTAATTATTTTGTGGCATAATGATCTACTTTAGAAAACTGAATTCAATGATGTTATTTTTTTAAAAGAAGCCGGAATTAAAACACTCTCCCGTATAAATATAATTCACGATTACCGGTGCTCAATTTTATTATCTAGGCCCCCATATTCCCGGCAGAAGGAGCAGCATTGGTCTTGCTTCTTTCAATTGACTGCAGAGCCAGGTAGCGGTCGCCGAATTTTTCCAGGTTTTCGAGTTCCGTATCGAATTGATCGAAATGGCGCTCTTCATCAACTACAAGACTTTCAAACAATTGTTTGGAAACAGAATCCGCGTTAGCCGAACATTCATTTGCCCAGAGATTATAATCTTCCGCGCTGTGCTTTTCCATTTCAACGGCTAACTTAAGCATCTCCTGAACGACGGAGTTTTTTTTCACACCGTCAGATGCCGACATTTCAACTTCCCCCTTAAGAAAGAGAATCCGTTCAGCCAGGCGTTCAATATGAAGCATCTCCTCTATAGCGGTTTTTCTGAAAAGGTTCGCTAGCAGATCATAACCCTGATTGTCGCAATGAAAATGAAAGTACATATACTGATGAACCGCGGTTAATTCGTCGGCAATCGCTTTGTTCAATAATTCAATACTCTTAACTTTCACACCATCCTCCTCGGAGTCAAATCACATTAACGTAAAATTTTTAAGTCTTCTTAATCGGGCTATAGATACAATAAGCTGTTAAGTTGATCAAAAACGATTTACTTCAACAGATCAATAGTATAAGTTCCCACCTGCTCAAGAATCGATTTTGCCGAAACTTCAGTAAGACTCAAGAACGTACCGGGATAAATTCCAATCCAGATAATAAAGACGAAAATGGGAATCATAACAACCATTTCCCTGAAATTCATATCGGTCAGCTCATGTTTCAGATCTTCATTAGTCACTTTTCCAAACACAACGCGCTGATACATCCACAGCAAGTATACCGCCGCGAATATCACGCCGGTTGCCGCAAAAATTGTAAACCACCAGTTATTAAGAACGGGCGATTTGAAAGACCCAATTAAAATCAAGAATTCTCCGACGAAACCATTCAGTCCGGGTAATCCTATTGATGATAGGATTGAGATCATAAGGACTGTTGAGTAAATCGGGACCAATTTTGCTATTCCGCCATAGAATGCAATATCACGTCTGTGTGTACGTTCATAAGCTACGCCCACCATCAAGAATAGCGCGCCGGTAGAAAGGCCGTGATTAACCATCTGAATAACTGCTCCCTGGACCGACTCGATAGTCATTGCAAAAATTCCAAGAACAACAAATCCGAGGTGCGATACGGAGGAATAAGCCACCAGTTTTTTCATATCCGTCTGCACCATCGATACGAGCGCGCCGTAAATAATTCCGACGACAGCCAATACCGAGATAAGTGGAGCAAACTGTACTGCAGACTGAGGAAAGAGGGGAAGGCAAAATCTTACAAGTCCGTAAGTACCCATCTTAAGAAGCACGCCGGCAAGAATTACAGATCCGGCGGTCGGGGCTTCAACGTGAGCATCCGGAAGCCATGTATGCAGAGGAAAAAGAGGCACTTTGATTGCAAAACTTAAAAAGAAGGCGCCGAACATCCATGTCTGAATTTCGTGAGGTACAGTCGGACCGACTTTATAGAGTTCGAGGAGATTTGTAGAAAAATATCCGAGCAAACCGGATGCGTATACAGCCAGCCAAATTATTGCGATGAGCATTAGAAGGCTTCCGAACATCGTAAAGATGAAAAACTTCACAGCCGCGTATATTCTTCTTTCGCCGCCCCAGACACCGATTATAAAATACATCGGTATGAGCATTGCTTCCCAGAAGATGTAAAATAGAAAAATATCTAGTGAAATGAACACACCGAGCATTCCAACTTCGAGGAAGAGCATCGAGAAGGTGAACATCTTAACATTTTTCTCTATCGCTTTCCAGGTGGAGAGGAGCGTCAGCGGAGTTAAAAAAGTAGTCAGCAGAACAAGCAGAAGTGAAATACCGTCAACTCCGACGTGGTAACTTATGTTCAG
>JBAYWA010000287.1:0-3313 GCA_041674325.1 Melioribacteraceae bacterium
CAATCCGCCCTGGTTCAGAATAAGAACACTAACGAGGATTTAAACGCACTAGAGAGACAGATAAAGAGCGATGTAAAAAATGCGATGCTCGATCTGCAGACTGCTAAATTGCAGCTTGAGGTTTCGAAAGCAGCACTGAAATCCGCGAGAGAGACGTGGGAGATTAAAAGGGATTCTTATACACTCGGATCTGCGACTTTCATAGATCAGCAGCAATCGTACAGAGATTATATTCAATCTACTAACAACGCAATTGCGAGCGAATCAAATTATATCTATAAACAATTTGGTCTTTTAAGCGCGATTGGACTTCTGAAATCGGAATAGACTCTTGTGATTAAACTCCCAAAAATGCTGACGGATTTTCCGCCGGCATTTTTTATTTATTTGTGACTTTGAAAGCCGCAAACTTCAAGTAACCTGTCTCTTCCATAGCGGGCAGTGATGGATGATCCATAGAGGCATTATTAAAATAAAACAGCTGAACATTTTTCCCGGCCCTTAAAGCCGCTTTTCCTATCGTTTCCAGGAAAATCTCCTCTCTTAGATGATGTGAACAGGATGAAGTAAAAAGCATTCCCTCGTCTTTCAATAGTTCCAGAGCCATTCTGTTCAGTTTCTCATATCCTTTAATTGCAGTCGCGAGCGTTTTTTTATTTTTCGCAAATGCCGGCGGATCCAAATTTATAATGTCAAATTTTCTATTTTGTTCTTTGCACTTTTCGAGATAATCGAAAACATCGGAATCCGTGTATTCCGCTGGGCAGTCAAATCCATTAATTGCAAAATTATTTCGTGTATTTTTTATCTCTTCCGCAGATGAATCGGCAAAGATCACCGATGCGGCTTTTCCATTTGCGGCATGGAGTCCAAATCCGCCGGAGTTGCAGAAGCAGTCAAGCACCGATTTATTTTCGCATAATACCCCAAAGAAATTCCTGTTATCACACTGATCAAAATAGAAACCGGTTTTTTGTCCGGTAGAAAAATTTACTTCGTATTTTATTTTTCCGTCGGAAATTATCTCTTTCCCCGCCTCGCCCAGATATATAATATTCTCCCCCGACAATCCCTCCATCCTGCGGAAATATTCCTCCCCTTTCGAAAAAATATTTTTCGCCGAATATTCATTTTTAAGAATGTCTACGATAATTCCGATATTTTTTTCTATTCCTGATGAGTAGACCTGGAGTACAAATGTACTGTTGTATTTATCAATAATAAGTCCCGGCAGAAAATCACTCTCGCTGAAAACCATTCTAAATGAATCACGTTCCGGATAAACAGATTTTCTGAAATTATATGCAGATCGTATGCGGTCGCTGAATAAGAGCGAAAGATCAACTTCTTCAAGATTTGAAATTATTCGAACCGCTATAAGCGAATTAGCATTGTAGAATCCGCTGCCTATAAAATTATCGCGGGAGTCGAAGATTCTTACGATATCCCCGTTTGAGCAATCGCCTTCGGTTTTGGCAATTTCATTGCTGAATATCCAGAGGTGACCCAGTTTTACTCTTCTTTCTTCATTCTTTTTCAAAAATACTTTAGCCACTGTTTTAATCCGTTTGTTTATGCAAATATACTCCTTATAAAATCGATAGACTAACTGAGAGTGTTCCCGGTTTACCTCAGTGCAGAAGGCCCTACTTGATTAGATAATTAATTACTCCTATGTTTGATGCGTTCTATGGGGAATTTCACATTTGTCTCTTTTTGTAAAAAATATTTTTTTATCTCTTTTGCGGCAAACCGTTCAGACTTTTTTCCATTCTGATTATTCAAGCAGCCATGTTCCATTTCCAGGTATAATAAATATTATCCGGATTCGCACAGGGTTTTCTGCTTCATTCATAAATAGTTATTAATAATCAAAGGAGGATGTAATGGAACAAAGTTCAAATGCTGCCTGGCTGATACCAATTCTGATAGCGGTGCTGTTGATATTTTTCTTCGGAATAAGGATTGTCCGGCCCACCAGGCGGGGCTTGGTTGAACGGCTTGGGAAATACCGGAGATTTGCTCATGCGGGATTCAACTGGATTATCCCCATCGTTGACAACCTCTACCAGGTGAATATAACCGAACAGATGGTAGATGCGGAGCCGCAGGAGATTATAACGAATGACAATCTGAACGCGATGGTAGATGCCCAAATCTATTACAAAGTTAAAGATGATGAACTGAGCGTAAAGAATTCTCAGTATAATGTTAACAATGTAAATTATCAGATCGTTAATCTTGCCAGGACCACACTAAGGAATATCATCGGCACGATGACATTAAAATCCGCTAACAGCGAAAGAGGCAAGATCAACGAAGAACTGCACGGCGTATTGATGAAGGAAACTCAGAATTGGGGGATTGATATTGTAAGAGCAGAATTGAAACAGATCGATCCTCCAAAAGATGTTCAGGATACAATGAATAAGATTGTAAAAGCTGAAAACGAAAAGATAGCCGCGGTTGATTTTGCGACTGCCGCGGAAACAACTGCGGATGGATTGAAACGGGCGGAGATAAAAAAAGCAGAGGGGATCCGCCAGGCCAGGATTCTTCAGGCAGAAGGCGAGGCCGAAGCGATAAAACTGGTTAATGAAGCCGCTGAAAAATATTTTGTGGGGAATGCACAGATACTAAAAAAACTGGAGACTGTTCAGATTTCACTTTCTCAAAACACTAAAATCATCGTTCCCCAAAATCAGGAACTGGTTAATGTAATAAGCGACATGGCCGGAATAGTTCCCATTAAAAAAAATCAGAATTGAACCGCTTTTAAAATGCCTCTTTACGGAGGCATTTATTTTTGTGCCGATTGAGAAAATTAGCAACGGTTTTTTCTAACTTGATGTTATAAAAAATTTTTGATGAATGGATAATAAATTTGATGTAATAATCATCGGCGGAGGGGCTGCCGGACTGATGTGCGCGCTGACAGCCGGAAAGAGAGGAAGAAAGGTTCTTCTCCTTGAGCATGCCGATAGGGTGGGTAAAAAAATACTCATCTCCGGCGGAGGACGTTGCAATTTTACAAACCTCACCGTTCAGCCGGAAAATTTCGTTTCCGACAATCCGCATTTCTGCAAATCTGCTCTGAGCAGGTTTACTCAAAATAATTTCATTGAGTTGGTAGAAAACCATGAAATCCCCTATTATGAAAAAGAGTTTGGTCAGCTCTTCTGTAGCGGCAAGTCAGGTGAAATTGTAGAACTGCTGCTAAAGGAATGCAGAAGCGGTGATGTTGAGATACGTACCAATTGCAAAATTGAAAATATCGGCAGGGAGAATGGTTTTTATGTAAACACTAATTGCG
>JBAYWA010000288.1:0-3311 GCA_041674325.1 Melioribacteraceae bacterium
GAAATAATATCATCTATATTTATGGCGGAAATGATACTTGGACTGCGACATCCATCCAGCTTCTTGGCGAAAACAATTCAATAAAGATGGTAAAGAAAGGCGGCTCGCACGGAACACGGATATCAAGTTTTGACGGAGAACAAAAAGAAAAAATATACCGCACGCTCGAAACATGGCTGGGCCTGCAGATAAAAAGATAATGTCAGATATTATATTTTTCGAATCGGCTTTATAAAGAAAACAATATTCGGATTTTTCAAATTTACTATAAATGCACGGGATACAATAAAGGAGTGTAAATGGATCTCTTCAAAGAATTGACTTTAAACGCAATTCAGATTATTCAACTCATGGTTGCGCCGGCCGTTATGATAAACGCCTGCGGGTTACTTCTGCTCGGGATAAACAACAAATATTCTCTCGTAGTAAACCGGATAAGACTGCTGAATGAAGAGAAGCGAAAACTGATGATCAGGATAGGAGAGCAGCAGCCAACAACCGATGAGAATGTCCGGCTGGAAAGCACATCCGTGCAGATAAGCGCCCTTGTTTACAGGGCGAAGCTTGTGCGAAACACGGTATTATGTTATACATCCGCAGTCGCCCTTTTTGTTTTCACATCATTGCTGCTTGGCATCTCTTCGTTTCTTTCTATCGGCAAGCTGAATTTTTTCATAATTACATCATTTTTATTGGGAATGATCTTTGTCCTTATCGGTGTTGTGTTCGCCGGGCTTGAAACAAAAAAAGGTTATGATATAATCTCTTATGAAGTAAGAGCGCATGAGTAGCAGCAATGATTTCCGGGATGAGGGGCTTCTGATTCCGGAAAACATGATTATGATGTACGCGCAGGGTGCTTTTCCGATGGCTGATGAGACGGGAAAAATCAGCTGGTATATGCCGGATCTCCGGACTATTATCCCAATAAATGAATTTAATATTCCCAGATCCCTTAAAAAATATCTGAGTTCGGCGCTATTCGAGTATCAGTTCGATCAGAGCACTCTTGAAATAATCAGAAACTGCGCCGGGAGAGACTCCACATGGATTTCCGAGAAGCTGATTGAAGCCTACGGGGGCCTGATCAAATCCGGACACCTGCATTCGGTGGGCGTATTTTTTAATAATGAACTGGTAGGTGGATTATACGGCGTCACATTTCGAGGCGCATTTTTCGGAGAGTCGATGTTCTCCAAGGTAACCCAGGCATCAAAATGTGCTCTTGTAAAATTGATAGAACGGCTCCGCGAGAAAAATTTTGTTCTGCTTGATGTTCAGTATCAGACCGGACATCTAAAAATGTTCGGCGCTAAAGAAATTCCGTTTGACCATTTTACACGGCTCTTGACTGAAGCATACGGAAAAGATGTCTACTTCGGTTAACGGGATTATACGGCAATTAATTCCTGCATAGGAATTTTTGTATATTTGGAGAGTCTTTGAATCAAAATTTTAAGATCCCGGAAATAGAATTATTTCATTTAATACATTAAGGAAAATGAAAATGAATAAAAGAGCGACCTTTCTTTTTATCTTCGTCTTCTCCTCTTTAACCATCGCACAGAGCGTCGGAGGATCTTTTTTTATTGGACAGCCCCAGGGTGATTTTAAGACAAATGTAGACAACCTCGGATACGGATTTGAGCTGCACGGAACTTTATGGACGCCCAGTAAAGAACGTCCGATAACATTCGGAATAGATGCGAGCTACCTGATATACGGATTAAAAACAGAGAGAAGACCCTTCAGTCTGACAATTCCGGAGGTCGGAGTCGATGTAACACGCACAAACAGTCTAGCCAGCATGCATCTGCTTTTTCAGGTCAATCCATTCGGCGGAACAATACAGCCTTACATAGAAGGATTGTTCGGCGGAGCATATATTTTCACAATGACTGAGATTAAAAGCGAATATCTTAATCAGGAGATTGCTTCTTCTACGAATTATGATGATTTCACTTGGAGTTACGGTGCCGGGGCCGGTTTGCTTATACTCTTGAACCGTGATCTGGGCGATGTGTCTTCTTTATTCCTTGATCTGAAGGCGCGCTACCTGTATGGCTCCGAGGCTCAATACTTAACAGAAACCGGAATAGTAATTAATCCAGCAAATAGTCAGGTTTATTATTATCCTAAAAAATCAAAAACAGATCTGTTGTCATTCCACATAGGCGTGACAGTAAATTTTTAAGCAATTGAACGAAACGAAAACATTTAATTATTGGAAGGCTTCAAAATGACATCGTATAAGGAACTCGGTTTAGTTAACTCTAAAGAACTTTTTGCAAAAGCGGTTAAGGGCGGTTATGCAATTCCCGCATTCAATTTTAACAATCTGGAACAATTGCAGGCTATTATAGGCGCGTGTGTAGAAACTAAATCCCCGGTAATTCTTCAGGTTTCCAGCGGCGCCAGAAAATATGCCAATCAGACGCTGCTTAAACATCTGGCCAAAGGAGCTGTTGATTACGCGCATGAACTCGGTTACGATATTCCGATCGTGCTTCATCTCGATCACGGCGATACTTTTGAACTATGTAAATCATGTGTTGAATCGGGATTTTCCTCGGTGATGATTGACGGTTCGCATCATCCATATGAAAAAAATGTTGAGCTCACCGCACAGGTTGTAGAATATGCTCATAAACACGGAGTCAGCGTAGAGGGCGAATTAGGGGTTTTAGCAGGAATAGAAGATGAAGTTTCGAGCGAAGTGACACATTATACTAAACCTGAAGAGGTGGAGGATTTTGTCAAGAAAACAGGCGTCGACTCGCTTGCTATTTCGATAGGGACTTCACACGGAGCCAATAAATTCACTCCGGCGCAATGCACACGGAATTCAGAGGGTATTCTGGTTCCACCGCCGCTCCGATTCGACATACTTGAAGAGTGTGAAAAACGGATTCCCGGATTCCCAATTGTACTTCACGGCGCATCATCAGTACCCGCTGAATTAGTAAAAATCATCAACAGTAACGGGGGAAAATTGAAAGACGCCGTAGGCATTCCCGAAGAACAGCTTCGCCGCGCAGCAGCATCGGCGGTTTGTAAGGTGAATATCGATTCAGACGGAAGGCTTGCAATGACCGCCGCAATCAGAAAGGCCTTTAATGATAATCCGGCCGAATTCGATCCGCGCAAATATTTAGGTCCGGCGCGCGATTCACTGAAAGAATTGTACAAACATAAAATCATTAATGTTCTGGGAAGCGCAAATAAAGGATAAATATCCCTTCAAATTATCTATAAAAAAAGGCTTGATTAAACAAGCCTTTTTTTTAATCCCATTCCAAAAATCAAACAAA
>JBAYWA010000289.1:0-3303 GCA_041674325.1 Melioribacteraceae bacterium
GAGACCGGAAATAGATTTGGGCGGTTCTGAAACATATGTACCCTTACCTAATCTTGTAAACAGCACCCCTTCCTGTATAAGAATTGAAAGTGCTTTTTTTACTGTTATCATACTAACCCGGAACTCCTTAATCAGCTCATTCTGAGAAGGAATTTGATCACCGGGTTTTAATTCGCCTCTTTCTATCTTCCCCGTAATTTTTTCTACAAGCTGCTTATAGAGGGGCACAAGATTATTTTCGTCAATCTCTCTTTTCATAGAAGAACCTATTTAACAAGAATCATCTTCTTAGTTTGAGTAAAATTATTTGCCTTTAGAGTGTAGAAATAAATTCCTGAAGACAAATCCTTAGCAGCACTGTTCATTTTAACCGAATAACTTCCGGCTGTCTTGAACTCATTTACTAATGTGGCTACCTCTTTGCCGAGCACATTATATACACTTAAAGTTACGTTACCGTTTGAAGGGATCTGATAATTGATGACAGTAGTCGGATTGAATGGATTGGGATAATTTTGCATCAAAGCGTAATTCACCGGTAATTCAATATTTTCATTTTGTCCGGTAGTCATAGAAAACCAGGTCAAAGCTCCAACCGGTTGATTGGATGTTCCCTTCGTATATGATAATGCTGTAGTTGGATATCCGAAATTATAGTCACCGTTTGCACGAATATTTGTCGCATTAGTACTGTTACCCAATGCTGGGTCTGACCAATATAGGGATGTCAAAACAACAGTGTTATCCTCCGGCGGCGCCAGTGTGAATACGACCTTCTCGGAAAAATTGTTCTGACCTGTTCCTGATAAAGTGATAGCGCTTGTCATCTGGGCATTGAATGCCGGAACCGCAATAACAGTATCTCTGTATTGCGCAGTAATATCGGGGCTCAAATAGAAATTATTGTTATGAACTTCAACTGATTGTGTGACTCCCGCAAATACTGTATTTGTCAGAGGACTTAACATTAACAGTGCATCCGTACTGCTCTTCCCTTTACCAATGAATCCGCAATTATGCATAAGATTGTTCTTGAAAATCACTGTCGGGCACTCGCCGATATCCATAACTCTATATCCGGTATTTGCAAATGTATTGTGATTGACATAGACATATCGGATATATCCGCCGCCGTCCCTCAAAAATCTTGAGGCGATATTATGGATTGTATTATTTTCCATATAGAGAGTATCAATAACCACACCTCTATCGTCAATCCCTCTTCCATTAGCCCAATCTGATGCGTTGTTTCTGAAGGTTGAACCGGTTAAATATATTTTTGCCTCTTTATTGTCCGTCCTGATTGCGGATTGAGCGGAATTCTCCAGGAAACAATCCTCCAATCTTAATCTCACACCATCGGCCTGGATTCTGATGATCTGACTCAAATAAGCACCGGCTTCATCTTTTGCTGTGATATAAACTCCTTTGAGAGTAACATTCGCTTTTACGCGTAGCGGTATATCTGAAACTCCGCCCGAACCGATTCCCGGTATTAATTTCGGTCTGGCGCCTGTTCCCGCAACAGCTTCAATACGAAGAGAAGTTGTGGCCGTAATTGATCCGTTGAGCAGATAGATTGCACCCGCACCGCGCTGTAATCTGAATATAGCGTCTGGATTGGTGTTTGCTGTGATGGCGTCATTCAAAGTGGAAAAGCCCGGAGCCACGTCCACATATGTCTGAGAATAGGAAACCTGAGAGATGGAGAGTAGCAAAAAAACAATTAGTGCTAAACTAAAAAATAGTTGCTTGCTGTGTTTCATTTTTGCCTCCGATGATTGTTAATGTTCTCAATTAAGCAGTGAATTTATTTACAACTTATATTTAATACCAAAATCCGCACTCCAGCCGAAATACTCATTCATGGTTGTAAAATTCAGTACACCCAAAGATGAACCTTCAGCAGTGTTTGAAATATTATTTACATTTAAGAATAGACTTATATTATCAAAGAGCTTTTGCTGTATTGCCAAATCCCATCGGGTCAGCTGATCGGTAAAACCGTCCAACTCGGCTCTCGGACCCACATAGGAGAGACTCTTACCCTGAAATACAAGAGATAATCTTCCTGAGAATCCCCCTTTTTCATAACCGATTGCAAAATTTCCCAGGTAATCGGCCTGTCCGGGCATAGTTCCCTCTCTGACGGTATCAATAATAGTGGGAGTAAATGGAGGTAACGGGCTTCTCGGTCCTATTGCAAAATATGGGAAGTAAGTTTTTGATTTCATTATGGAGAGGTTTGCGTAGAATACAATTCCATCGAAAGGACTGGGCAACAGCGTAAGATTTGCCTGAAGATCAATTTCGACACCATATACAGTCGAAGGAGTTTCAGCATTCACAGGCTGGGTCAGCATAAATCCGTGATACTTGCCCCCGTCTTGAATTCTGGATTGACGGATGTAATCGATATTCCAAAGCTTCTTGTAAAACGCGCCTGTGGTTAATAAACCATACTGGTTGTAGAAAGAGAAGAATAAATCATAATTCCACACTTGTGTATGTTTAAGATTTGGATTTCCTTTATTGATGTTGTTGTCGAGATACAATATCTCCTCCCACGGCACCAGATTGAAATAATTTGGTCTGGAAAGAGTTTTAGTGACTGATGCGCGTATATCGAACCAGTCATATGCGCGGTATCTTACTTGAAACATCGGAAGAAAATCATGATATGATCTCGAGCCAACGGTGTCTTTAGCACCAAGAAGATCAGGAGTTGCGTCCTCATCATATGACGGTGTACCAAAAATACTCTTGTAATCATTGGTAGTCCGTTCAACTCTGATTCCGGGGATGAAGAGCAATTTTGGGGTTAAATTCACCTCCGCCATAATATATGAAGCCAGAACATTTTCCGACGCATTATAATCCTGGAGATCTGTCTGAGAATTCCGGACAAAGAGCGGATGACCGGATTGGAGTTTAGCATCTCTCATATTTGCCAAAAAATCATCGAGGGCAAACTTGTCGATACTTACTCCGAAGTCGTACTCTCCATTCAGAAACTGCCCGACTACGTCATCCTGAGATAAGAAATTACCCATCAATATTTTTCTGCCGGATGTAAGCGCAAAAGATCTGTAGAAAGAATTTGGGGATTTTGCGGCAAAGACTCCAATGGAATCAACATTGAAATAAGAGGTCCAATATTGAGAATTGTCCCGGTCTCTTCTATTCCATCTTAATTTACCACCAAATTTTAAATAGCCGGCAATATCATTTCCAAAATCGAAATTAATTTTCGCATTTAATTGCGCGACCAGATTACGGTCAGATACAGAATAATTTGAAAGA
>JBAYWA010000290.1:0-3298 GCA_041674325.1 Melioribacteraceae bacterium
CCGTCGTGATAATCGAGCATAATCTTGATATTATTAAGTGCGCGGACCACGTGATTGACCTTGGTCCCGAGGCCGGAGAAAAAGGGGGACAGCTTGTTGCCGTCGGAACTCCCGAGCAGGTTGCAGAAAATGAGAAATCGCATACCGGCCGTTACCTGAAAAAATATCTGAAATTGTAATACTGGAATTCTTGTTCTTCTACAATCTCATAGAGGAGAAATAATGAGGTACTGGTTATTGAAATCGGAACCGGAAGTATTTTCAATTGATGATCTCGCGAACGAGAAGAATCAGACTACCTATTGGAACGGGGTCAGAAATTATCAGGCGAGGAACTTTCTCCGGGATGATTTCAAGAGGGGCGATAAAGTGATTTTTTATCACAGCAATGCTGAACCGCCCGCCGCTGTCGGCATCTGCGAGATTGTCAAAGAGGGATATCCCGATTTCACCGCATTCGATCCGGACAGCGATCATTTCGATCCCAAGAGCAAAAAAGATTCTCCC
Organism: Melioribacteraceae bacterium; assembly: GCA_041674325.1. Taxonomy (GTDB): domain Bacteria; phylum Bacteroidota; class Ignavibacteria; order Ignavibacteriales; family Melioribacteraceae; genus Fen-1258. The sequence continues at coordinate 508 of JBAYWA010000290.1, forward strand.
ACCTGGTTTATGGTAGATATAAAATTCATCGGAAAATTTTCCCGGGCGGTTTCGATAGGTGAAATAAAGGCGAACAAAAAACTGCAGAAGATGCCGCTGATCCAGCGGGGAAACCGCTTATCTGTTATCCCTTTAACAAAGGATGAATTTGACGAACTTCTGAGAATGAGCAAATGAATCCGAAACGTATGAGAATTATCAAAGAGGGCAAACAGCGGACAGGACCCGTAGTCTATTGGATGCAGAGGGATCAGCGGGCGCATGACAATTGGGCGCTCATATATGCGCAACAGATGGCAATTCAAAACAATGTCCCTCTAATCACCGTTTTTAATCTTGTCCCTGATTTTCTCGATGCGGCTATCAGGCAATATGATTTTATGTTAAAGGGACTTGAAGAAACAGAGTCTGAATTAATAAAGTGCAATATTTCACTCCGTCTTTTGACGGGGGATTCCGGAGAAAATATTCCAAAATTTGTTGACGAGATTAACGCCGAAATTCTGATTTCGGATTTTAATCCTCTTAAAATTGTACGAAGGTGGAAAAAATCAGTCGCGGGAAAAATCAGCATTCCGTTCCATGAGGTTGACGCTCACAACATTGTCCCCTCCCTCCTAGCATCTGATAAAACCGACTTCGGCGCATATACTATACGCCCTAAAATTGAGAGACTCCTTCCAGAATTTATGGATGAATATCCGGCACTCAAAAAAATGAAATCCGGAAATTTAATAGCGCCTAAAATTAACTGGAAAGAGATCCGGAATGAGCTAAAAATAAATTTCGAAGTGCCGCAAGTTGGCTGGATAAGACCGGGAGAAAATTCCGCTCATAAATTCCTTAAAGATTTTATTATAAAAAAACTTCCGGGTTATAATGAGAAGCGGAATGATCCAAACGAAAACGCGACTTCCGGTCTCTCGCCATATCTCCATTTCGGACATTTGTCGGCTCAAAGGGCTGCTTTAATGGTTCAGCAGGCAGCGGATGATTCAGAATCCAAGAATGCTTTTCTTGAAGAGCTGATTATAAGGCGCGAACTCTCCGATAATTTCTGCTACTTTAATGTTAAATATGATTCGTGCGACGGATTTCCGGATTGGGCAAAAAAATCTTTGGATTTGCATAGGAAGGATAAAAGAGAATTCATCTATTCAAAGAGAGAATTTGAAAATGCTGAAACACACGATGAGCTCTGGAATGCCGCACAAACTGAGATGGTCTGCAGAGGAAAAATGCACGGGTATATGAGGATGTACTGGGCCAAGAAAATTTATGAATGGAGTCCATCTCCGGAAGACGCAATGAAAACTGCAATCTATCTGAACGATAAATACGAGCTGGACGGGAGGGACCCTAACGGTTATGCGGGAATAGCGTGGTCAATAGGAGGCGTTCACGACCGCGCCTGGTTTGAGCGCCCGGTCTACGGCAAAATTCGTTACATGAATGCCAACGGCTGCGCTAAAAAGTTTGATGTGAAAAAATATATTTCATCCCACATTAAAAGCATCTCCGCTTAAAACCCGGCCCGATTAGATTCGTTTAGTTTAAAGCTTTTTTCAATTCCGATTTCAATTCCTGATACGTTCTTTTACCCTCAAGAAAAGCGATTTTTTTACCATTCTTATCGAAGATAAAAGTAGCCGGCAGAGCGCCGTTCCAGTTTTCATCCAGAATGTTTATCAATTCTTCATCTTTTTCGAATCCGCTGACATAAGAGATGAATTTTGCTTTCTGCGATTTAAGAAACGGAACTATTTTCGTCTCTATCTCTTCCGGAAAATCGATGCTGATGCCGGCAAAATCAGCACCCTTAAATTCCCCGGCCAACTTATTTATGGATGGAAATTCCTCGCGGCACGGCACGCACCAGGTAGCCCATAAATTAAGGAGAAGAGGTTTCCCTCCTCTCTCTCCTATGAGCTTAATCAGTCCGGCTTTCTCTATTTTTTCAACTTTATATTTTTCACTCTGCTTGTCTCCGTCAACCGCGTAAGAGAGCGTGCCCGCAAAAAGCAGAAGAAAAAGGATCGGGAAATAATATCTTTTCATTACTCCCCGGCTCTTTTAATAGAACAGCCGAATGCTTTCGTCTTACTATTAGCAACCTGCTTTCCTGCAAGTATCTGATCTAACGCAACGCGTAGATCGTCGGATTTTACATCGCTCTCTTTACGCGAATCGTCAATCCGGCCATGATACAGAATTTCATTGTTGCCATTCAAAACAAAGACTTCCGGAGTGACCGATGCCGAAAATTTATCCGCTATGATATTCTTTTCATCTTTAAGAATCGAAAAGCCGAGGTCATTATTTTTTGCGTGATCCTTTATCTCGGAAACACTCTCTTTTTCATTTGAATTAATCCCAAGGAATGCAATACCCTTATCCTTATAATCACTGAAGAGCCCGGCCATTCTGGAGTTATAAGCGTTTGATACGGGACATTGAGTAGAAACAAAGATCAGAACAACAGCCTTGGAGCTTTTGAAATCGCTCAGCTGAATCTCCTTTCCGTTGTAGTCTTTCAATCTGAAATTTTCCGCTTTTTTTGTATCTTTAGCCGTAAGTGAGTAGCCGGAAATAATTACCAGAAGGGAGAGAACCGCTATAAAATATATTTTTTTCATCTGACTGCCCTTTCATCTTGTTGGTTAACAATAAGAACAATGATCTTTTGAATTTCGTTTCCTAAAAAGAGGAATGACCGATGAAAATATTTTACTCTTTATTATCAGCTTCATTTTTGCTGTTTGGGTGCGCGGAATACACCGCTCAATTAAAA
>JBAYWA010000291.1:0-3296 GCA_041674325.1 Melioribacteraceae bacterium
CATTGCTTTTGATATTCCATTCAGTACTGCTTATTAATAGTGCAGCGATTGCCCAGCAGGAGGATTCGTTATATGTAGGCAAAACCTGGCAGATCTCCAAAGGACTGGATTTTGCCAATCACCAGTATACTGATATTCCAGTTTATAACTGCAACGCTTCAAAAGCTCTATTCATGGGGAGAAAAGGCAACTTCTATATAAGCACAAGTCTAACCTCAACACCGACTCTCATAAAATTCCCGGAGCAGCCGAAAGGTAAACTTGAATGGGATAAGAAGAAACCTGCTATACTTTATTATCTGACTTATAAAAATGATATTACACGCGTACACCAATTCGATGTAGAAAAGGGTGAAGATAAAGTAATCTATACAACAGAGAATTTTATTTCCGAAATATCTCCAACACATCCGGACGGGGATCATCTTCTTCTTGCGCCGAAAGACCAGGCAAATTCAGTTATGGAAATTTATTCCCTCAGTAAAGGTGAGAGCATAAAAATCCCGATGGATGTACCGCTGCACCGAGTACGTTTTACAACATCACCCGATCTGACTGTATTTGTGAACCGGTCCGGCAAACTATTCTTACCGAAAACATCGTGGCTAGTGGATCCACAAACAAAGAAAAAACGTCAGGTTTATCAGGGGGCTTCAACAAGTCCAAACTGGCGGCTTGGCGGAAATAATTTTTGCTTTTACGGAACTTACAATGGAGCGCGCGGATTGTTGGTTCTCGATACTAATGGAACGGTAGTAAAATCATTTCCGCAGCTCACTAATCATCATCTTAGTTGGTCACCAGACGGAAAATATATTGTAACCGATGTTGAAAAAGATCCTGAAAACAAAAAGAAAAGCATGTACCCAGGATGGATTTGTGTGGTTAATTATGAAACGGGTGAGATAAAAAATATTGTTGAGCACGAAACCGATTTCGACGATGAAGAAGGCGATAAATATTCTGATGGACATCCGCATCCCCAACTTTCACCGGATGCAACCAAGGTAATTTATAATTCCACTAAACTGGGAATGGATCATCCACATGTATTTGTTTCGTTCGTGAAACTTCCCGAAAGTGTGAAGAACGCTTCTGCAAAAAGGGAAACGGATAAAATTATTATTGAATGGCAGAATCCGGATAAAGTTGAGCTGAAGGAATGTATAGTTTACAGCATTGATAAAACCGGTAAAAAAGAATTAATCGGTTCGGTTGATCTACCCGGAGCAAAATTGGTAACTGAATATAATCCTGATGTTACAGGATACAATATTGTGACAAAAGAGTATTCTGGTCTTACAAGTAAACCATATTTGATCAAGCTATGAAAAGAATCTCTTTAATTTGGATATTAATCAAATAAGCAAAACAGATGATTTTATTCTTAAAAAACTTAGGAAAAGAAATGTTATATAATAAACTGATATCCGCCTTTTCGATGATACTGATTTTGTTTTTTATTAGTTCAATAAACATAAAGCCGGTAACTCTTGATCAGGAGAATATTGATCAAAAGATTCAGAAGAAAGAAAAAAAGTCGAAAACAGAAAAAGTAGAAAACCTGGAACAGAAAAAGGCAAAGAAATCCAGCGGTAAGAAAACCATTGAAGAGCTTATTGCTATGAATCCGCCCGTAAAATATGAGAAAGGATTTGTTGGGAAAAAATATCCGCCCGAATGGAAAGAATTCCCATCATTGAATCCTAATTTTAAAGTATTGCAGCTTACCACAAGTCCCGCTGAGGATTCAAAATTTTATCTGACTACCGATTCATACTATCCCGCTCTGAATTCAGTTGCGTTTGTTTCTGACAGATCGGGAACGTGGAATGTTTTTTATTGCAGTCTTGACAACGGTGAGATAACACAGGTTACGGATTTTCCGAAATCAGTAAAAGACGACGGCCACAGCGATATATGCATTAATAAAACAAACGAGATTGTTTATTATAACAAACAAACCGCTGTTCTGCATAAAGTGAATCTGGTGACATTCAAGGACACGGAGCTTTATAAACTTCCGGAAGGATTTAAACTGGGCAATTCATTAACCGCAAACGGAGACGGAAGTATTATAGCCGTGACTGCCATAAAGGGTGCAAAGGGGGATGTAGAGGTAAGTAAAATGATTTTTGTAAAGACCGACGGAACCGGTGTAACTGAAATTACAAGACCGGGTCAGCAGCTGAGTCACATTAATCTCAGTACTGCAGGGAGTAAACCGGGCGTTATTTATGCCCGAAAGGAAATCGAGGATAATAAAATGTTTTTTTATATGTCTCTCGACGGAAAAGTGGATAAAAAAATTATTGAAGCAAAAGGTAAGGGTGAAGGCGTTTCGCATCCATTCTGGACTCCGGACGGTTCAAAGGCCTGTTATTTGAAGAAGGTAAGAGGGAGTGAACCAAAATTCTGGCTGGGCTACTATGATATTAATGAGGATAAAAACTACGAATTCGAAAAAGTCCAAGATAATGACATGTGCGCAAATTATAACACAAGTATTTTCGTCGGCACAGGTTCTGCAATCGATCCGTGCCTCAAATTCTGGAGAATTGAAAATGGCAAGTTTGTTGCTGAAAGAATGTTTGAGCACGGCGCAACATTTCCCGGGACAGAGAACAGAGATGTCCATAATACGTTTATTGCAGGGACTAATAATGTCATTTTTAATGCCGATAAAGACGGCAATGGAAATGTTTATGTCTTAATAGAAAAGAAATGATATACAGAAAATATTCTTTCAATGATAAGGGAAATTAACATGGAAAAGGTGAGTTATAGATTTAGTCATTTCAACGTATTTTTTATTATTCTAATTATAATCCTTCCGGTTTTAACTGAAATCACTGCACAGAAATTAAGTGCAAAAGTGGAACAGATTACTTTTGGCCCCCAAAACCATTTCTTCGGCTATATCGGACACGTACAAACAATCCCGTGGAATAAGTCGGGAAGATATATCGTATCTCTCGAAGTTCCGTTCCGCGACCACATGCCCGAACCGAAAGATGCGGCCGTAATTAATCTGATAGATACGAAAGACAATTATAAACTCATCCCAGTAGATAAAACATACGCATGGAATTTTCAGCAGGGGACAATGTTTTATTGGAATCCCGAGGCATCCGAAACACAATTCTTTTTTAATGACAGAGACACTACAAATAATCATGTTTTCGCGGTGCTCTACGATATAGAGAAAAGGAAAAGGATTAAAGAATACAGATTCGATGATACTCCTATCGGGAATTCCGGAGTTGCACAGAACGGCGGTTATTTCCTCGGAATCA
>JBAYWA010000292.1:0-3269 GCA_041674325.1 Melioribacteraceae bacterium
CTGTCCGGTAATGTTGCGACACTCATCTCCGTTCCGTTCGGATAACAGACTATTCTTTTTGTGACCGATCCATTGGTTATGTCGGCGCCATAGCATAAATTATTTTTATCGGGCACTGATGCATAATGAATTTTACCCGCTCTGAATATAGAGTATCCCTTATAATTTTTTGAGATATGATTCTTGACCGCTTCCGGAATCGCAGATATTTCAGTTTCAATCATCTTCGCGTATAATGAGTCAGCTCTAAATATTACTCTAACCTGTTTTCCTTCTACCAGAAAAGAAGCGTGGATCATATCAAAGTCTTTTAACCATGCAACATTTTTGGCCTCCGGATAAAGATTAGCGAGCAGGGTTCTAGTTTTTTCCGGCACATCAATCGTTTTTCTTTCTTGGGCAGAAAGTGTGACTATAAATAAAATTACAAAAATAAAAATGATTGCCTTCTTCATGACACAAATCCCCTTTTTATTAAGATGTAAAACTTCATTTGCCCCTGATATCTCCACTCAATTCAGACTGACAGCCATTTAAATCTCATCGCCGGGAATTGAAAAACGTTTATAAATTTCCTCTCCTACTCTGGCCGGTTTCCGCGAAATCAGATCGATGGGACACCACAAAGAACGCGCGCGCGCCATCACTTTTTTATCGCCGGTCCTGATTATTTCGACGTGCCTCTCGAAAATATTCTTCCTTGCGGTTCCAACCCACGTCCTCCCCACTATTTCATCCCCCAAGCGGACTTCTCTCAAATAGTCGATCTCGTGGCGTACAACCACCCATCCAATTGTCTCTTTCTGAAGTTCTGTTGCGGCTGAAAACCAGTGAGCAGTCGATACCTCCTGTACCCATCTAAGATATACTACGTTATTAACGTGATTAAAGAGATCTATATCCTCCGGAAATATCTTAATTTCATGCTCAAACTTTTCTTTGTGCGGATCGGTTATCATCTAAAAAAAATCCTTATGAAGAGTCATATAGAAACTGGCCATTGAGTGATTTTCGAAACTACAAATCTCATTTAATAAAACAATGATTTACCGGCAGTCCCTGACCAAAACATATACAACTTTTAGAAATTAATAAAATCGCTCAAATCCCATTATGAGCTGCGCCTTAATGATCTTTTCGGTTATAGCCAGCACAATTTCACATTCGTGCAATGCTCATCCCGGCAGAACCGAATATATTAGTCAGTATCTCTTCCTCCACAGACTGTTGATTCATTTTCTAATTTTAATCTTTTTTTCCCTTCATATACGTATGCATAAATTTTCCGAACTTTTTATCCTTCTGTCTCTTTTCGTAATACGACATTTCATTGTACAATGATTCTTTATAGATTTTAATATAATTGTCGTACCGCTCTCCGGATATTTCTCCTTTTTCCACCGCATTAAGAATCGCGCATCCTTTCTCAATTGTGTGTGTACAGTCCGAGTAGCGGCAACTATCGGACAACATCGCAATTTCGTTAAAAGTCTCTTCAAGTCCGGAATCGATGGAGATCATTCCAAGTTCGCGCATTCCCGGTGTATCTATGACTATAGAGCCGTTTTCAAGAAGAATGAGTTCACGCCTGGAGGTGGTATGTCTCCCCCTTCCGTCTTTCTCCCGGATCGGCAGGGTTTTGTACAGATCCTCGTGAATCAGATTATTTAGTAATGTAGTCTTCCCTACGCCGGATGAACCGAGCAGGCAAAAAGTTTCTCTCGGAGTAAAGTGTATTTTAAGATTTTCTATATCATTAATATTCACATTACTAAAGATTTCTACTTTTATATCGGGTATGACCTTTAGAATCTCATCTTTCCTCTTTTCGATCTCATCAGGTTCCAAAAGGTCGCTCTTGCTCAGGAATATTACGGGAGTGATCTTACTCTCTTTAATCATCACAAGATATCGTTCCAGCCTTCTGAGATTAAAATTGAAATCGAGGGACTGGATAATAATCGCGGTGTCGATATTCGCAGCAATCAACTGGTATTCGATCTTTTTACCGGCTGTTTTTCTTTTCAGTAATGATTTCCGGGGTAAGAGATCATGTATTATTGCTATAGAATCATCTTCGGATATGTTTGCATAAACCCAATCGCCGACCGCCGGCAGATCAAGCGGCGAATCTGAAGTAAACAACAATTTGCCTGATAATTCAGCGTAGATATCATTCTTTCCATCCGACACTACAAAACTATTTTTATTTACCGAGATTACTCTGACTATACTCACACCAGCATTTTTAGCCGGATCGATTTTATCTCTGAACCAATCATCAAATCCAAGTTTTTCGATATCGTTCATATTATTTTTTCTGAATATTATTCAGATATTCTGTAAGTCTGTTGTTAATAAAATACCGCCACCCCTCAATGCAGCTTTCCCTTCTAAACTCCGGAATATCATCCGGAAAATCCTCCTGAATTTCGACAGTAAGTCTGAGCTTAGTTGAATTTCCCTCATTAAATAACTCGAATGAGGAGGAGGATTTACCAGAGTATCCATCAAATCTCCACTCATATCTGATCAGTTTCAGTGATCGAACATGAGTCACTTTCCAAAAATGGAGAAAATTTCTTTCCCCGCTCTGGATATTGAACTGCGTCTCAAATCCAACTTCCGGTTTGAATGAAGGGATATTCTCAAAATACCATTTCTTCATCTCTTCTAACTCAGTAATAGAAGCCCAGACGGATTCTGCTGTAGAATTAAAAGTCTGCTCCACTATAATCGGCATATCTCCGGTCTTCATCATACCTCAATTCTATTTTACTTTGAAAATATACTAATGTCCGTAACATCAATTCAACTAAAAATCCGGCTGGTTATCATCTGATCGTCCGTATATTATCCTGGAAAGGCATTTTAGAAGGTGTAGTATGGAAGGTGAGACTCCAGAGGTTTGAGCTTTTAAACAACAGTAACAATCAACAAATCGCCGAGAACCAACAACCAGTCACCGATTTCCGATCACTTTTTATAAGTAGTCAGTAAATACTCTGCTACTGCGTCAGCTTCATTGGGTTTTAGACCCTGATTAGGCATCGCCGGATATTCGGGATTTATTTTAACGGGATTGAGGATATACTTAACCAAAAGATCCTTCTTCCCTTCATATTTGGGGAGAGTCTGATTATATGGTGGTCCAACTATTTTTCGATCGAAATTATGGCACGCGATGCATTTACCATTATAAATATCCAAACCGCTGACGGGAGCAGCGGTGCCCATCTTCTCCTGAAGCTGCTGCTGATAAAGTTCAA
>JBAYWA010000293.1:0-3259 GCA_041674325.1 Melioribacteraceae bacterium
CTTCTTCACTGCCGGACTGTTCGTATTTCTCCGGGCGGGAATCCAGCAGAGAATCGAATGATGCGCCCCCTGCAATAGCAGAATAGATATTTCTGATCTCCTCCTCATCCGTTGAAAAGATAAATTTAGTCCGGAACGATTTAAGAATCCTCCTTCTTCCTTTAGCAAGTTCGGAATCCGGCACCGCAATTTTATCTTTAATCTCTATCTTATAGAGCGCATCGCGCAGATAGATATTACGCAGATATTGCATCATTATCATGTAATCGCGCGAACTTTCAAGTTTTTCCTCTCTGGCTGCCCGGGCTAAAAGTTTTTCCCCCATCATAGTAAGAAGAAGATCTTTCTTGAATGAAGCTTGATCAAATGCCGTTTCAGTTTTTATTCGGGGAGTAAATTCATATCTCTTATAAAATTCTTCTTTTGTAATTATTGCATCGCCCGCCCTCGCAACTACCTTATCTATCTGCTGGGCTTGATTCCAGGAAACCTGTAATAGTATAGATAGAAATAATATATTTTTCTTTACGAATGAGTTTACCATTATTCACCCGGGCAATAATTTAGTCAATTAAAAAAATATTTGTATATTTTTGAGGCAAGAAGATAAATAAAAATCGTGAGATTGTTGCCCTCCCGGTTTCTTTTTGCACTGTTTGAGATTTAATAATATAATTTTTTAAATAAATCGCTATTAATAGTATTTACTTCAGGAGATTTTATGACCCGTCCGATCCTTTTTCTGATCCTTTTTTCACTTCAAATTTCTCAAACTAACTGCACTTCACAGGTGACAGACCCTCCCGGTAAGGGTGATGACTCTACATCAATTGCGGGATGGAGTTTAGTATGGTCGGAGGAGTTCAACTATACCGGGCTTCCGGATTCAAAAAAATGGGGATATGATGTAGCGGCTCCGGGATGGGTTAATCATGAAGCGCAGGCATATACGGATAAGAGATTGGAAAATGCCCGTGTTGAAAACGGAAGACTTATTATTGAGGCCAGACGCGACAATTATAACAATAATCCCTATTCATCCGCCCGGCTGGTAACTAAGGGAAAAGGCGATTGGATATACGGAAAATTTATTATACGGGCCAAACTTCCGACCGGCAAAGGAACCTGGCCGGCAATATGGATGCTCCCTTCGGTCTGGAATCTGGGCAACGGTTCCTGGCCGGACAATGGAGAGATTGATATAATGGAACATGTGGGATACGATCAGGGAGTTATTCACGGATCGACACATTGCAATAAATATGTCTGGACAAACAACACTCAGAAAACCGGTACAATCCGGATTCCCGACTGCTCTACAGCTTTCCACGATTATATTCTTGAGTGGAGCGCGGAGCAAATTAAAGTTTTTGTGGATGATAAATTATTTTTCACAGTGCCTAATGAAAACAAAGGATGGCAGTACTGGCCTTTCTACAAAAATTTTCATCTAATTCTTAATCTGGCAATCGGGGGAGACTGGGGCGGAGCCCAAGGGATTGACAATAATATTTTCCCCCAGCGTATGGAAGTTGAGCACGTTAGAGTATATAAAAAAGTAGAGTAGATAATTTTTCATAGAGGGTTGAGAAAGATCACTCTTTCTCAATCCTTTTTACAAGCGCCACAGGTACGACATCTTAAGGAAAAATCCTCTCTGGGCTTCGTGAAAATCCCCGCTTTCGATATACCGGTGTTCATTCTCATTCCAGTCGGTTCTCTGATATAACGAACCGTATCCCAAGTGAATTACCGTTCCCGGAACATAAGTGAATGAGATCAGAAAATCCGTAATCAGCTGTCTTTTATATTTATTGTATTCAACAACTCCGCGGAAGAATAGATATTTATTCGGCTGATATGTAAGTCTCTCCCTGAATATAGGATATTCATAAACGAGTTTTGAGTTTGAATCGTTATAAAAATCATAATAGATGAAGCTGGAATAGGATTCAATGGATTCGGTAGGCTGATAAATAAAATATGCGACGATCTGGTTGCTGTTCCCCTGATAAGGCAATTGGGAATAGTAAATTGCGTCTGCTTTCTTATATACCACAGAGAAAGAGATTTTTTTGGTTATCAATCCACCCAGCGAAAAGAGGTATCCGCCCGTATTGAATTTATCTCCCCCGAAGATTTCGGTTGAATAAGAATACTTTGCTCGCGCGAATAGAGATCCGAGAAAATAAATTTGGGCAGATAAATAATTGGAAGTCTCCCACATTCCGCTCGGGTGATCTTTTACCTGTGCCGAAAAAATATCGGTTTCGATGCGCTGAATAGAATTTGATTCGGGGTAAAATTTTGGTCTTATAAAACCGGTGACATAAGAAATTCCCGTCCTGGTTAAATAACCCGGTTCACTCTGAAAATCTTGGGAGATTGTTTTCGTGCTGAAATTAAAATTCAGATTTCTCGTATCGGAATTAAAGTTGACGCCGAATGTATATCCGGAAGATTTATCCGGTGCGCCCGCCGATTTTGAATCCGAGAGGAATCCGTTAAGCTGCAAGGTACCGGATTTCGATAAACGGATCATACCGTCAAAACCATAGACTCGGTTATAATGGTCCTTCATCTCCCTGTCGGTCAGCAGAATTCCGATATAGCTGTCATCCTCAAAAGCCCTTTTAAATCGTATTACCGGTGAATAGGCATAATCTCCGTATAAAGTTTTTTGATCCGTTGCAAGTTCATCCATTGTATACATTGCCGCTATTGATGAATTCGTCCCCAATTTTCCCGACAATTTCAATCCTGCAATCGGATTTACAACCGTGCGTGTGTGAAGGAAAGAAACTACGGGATCTATCTCCGAAGTTTGTGTCGCGGCAATATTATAAATTTCATTCCCTTCCTGGAAGAAGGATCTCTTCTCCGGATAAAATAGCGCGTATCTCAGATTTACATCCACTTGCCCCGCGTCTGCTTCTATCTGGCTGAAATCCGGATTGTAAGTCCCATCCAGAATAAGGTCCGATGTAATTCCGTATTTTGCGGTTAAACTCAACTCACCCTTATTCTCACTTCTTATAAACTCTCCCGCGTCTCTCTGATATTTTCTGCTGAAAGTAAAAGCCGGCAATAATTCCAGCAGTGTATAACTTTTCAGCTCTTTGTAGATAAGAGGAGCCATCTGCGTTAGAAACGCCATCCCCTTAGCCGGATCCAATTCAGGATATGAAACATGTTCCGAAAATCTGCTAATGTATCGTTCAAAAAAGAGGGACATAGTTACTGTTTCCCCTTCGGCAAA
>JBAYWA010000294.1:0-3252 GCA_041674325.1 Melioribacteraceae bacterium
CGGGCGTTTATGAGCTGCCATGGGGAACTAAAATTTCGGAATTACTTACACTGGTTGAAGCGGCCGATACCAAAGCGGTTCAGGTCGGCGGAGCTTCAGGATTCTGCATTCCTAAATCCCAATTTGAAAGATCACTAGCCTACGAGGACGCCGCAACCGGCGGATCCGTCATCATATTCAATGAATCACGTGATATGCTTCACGTCCTTAAAAACTTCATGGAGTTTTTTGTGGAGGAATCGTGCGGACAGTGCACTCCTTGCAGAATAGGCAATGTGAAATTGCTGGAAGGAGTTGAAATGATTGAGAAGGGTGAATACACTTTCAGCTATATTAATCAGTTGAAAGATCTCGGGAGATCGATGCAGGTTGCTTCTAAATGCGGACTTGGGCAGTCTAGTCCGAATTCGTTCATCTCTGTCTTGGAGAATTTTAAGGAAGAAATATTCAATGGCAACGGAGGTTCAAATGGAAAATAAGGATAATTTAAGAGTACCGGGAAGTCAAAAAGCTCTGACCATTGAAAGACCTAAGGATCTTACTACTATCGGTGGCACTATTACAGTCGAAATAAATGAAAAGAAGATCACTGTTCCGTTAGGTACAACAATTCTTGAAGCATGTAAAATGAGCGGTATAAGCATCCCTACATTGTGCAATCACGAAGATCTGTGTGTAGCAGGAGTCTGCAGAATATGTGTGGTTGAAGTTGAAGGAATGAGAACTCTTCAGGCTTCGTGCGCGTATCCAATCACTGCACCTATGAAAATTAAAACTTCTACACCAATGGTGCGTAAAGCACGCAGAAATATAATTGATCTAATGCTCAGCGAGCATTACGGAGAATGCTATTCATGCTTCAGAAACGGGAAGTGCGAATTACAATCACTCGCTCAGGAGTACGGGGTGGACAGCTACACTTACGGTCATCCGAAAGAACCGAAATATGAGATAGATAAATCATCGTACTCCGTAATTCGTGATATGAGCAAGTGCATCTTATGTAAAAGATGTGTTAGAACATGCATCGATCTGCAGGAAGTGGGTGTACTCGAGGCAGTTGACCGCGGCGATCAGACTCATATAAGTACTTTTTTAAATAAACCTCTGAATGACGTAATCTGTATTAATTGCGGTCAATGTATAAACCGTTGCCCCACCGCAGCTCTTAGGGCCAACGATCCGTCAGATGAGATTTGGGCGGCAATCGATGATCCCAAAAAACATGTCGTCATTCAGACTGCTCCGTCACCGCGCGCTGCTATTGGTGAGGAATTCGGTTTGGGTGCCGGTCATTCGATGACCCGGGAACTGAATACTGCATTAAAACGGATCGGATTTGATAAAGTGTTTGATACGAATTTTACAGCCGACCTGACTATCATCGAAGAGGGGACTGAATTGATCATTCGGCTCTATAATGCGCTTGTAAAAAAAGAGAACGTTTCTCTTCCGCAATTTACATCCTGTTCACCGGGGTGGGTTAAATTTATAGAGCACTATTATCCGGAATATCTTGATAATCTCAGCTCCGCAAAATCACCCCAGCAGATGTTCGGAACTCTTATCAAAACTTTTTATGCTAAGAAAGCAGGCATTGATCCTGCGGATATTGTCTCCGTAGCATTAATGCCTTGCTCAGCCAAAAAGTTTGAATGTAACCGCCCCGAAATGAATGACAGCGGCTTTAAAGACGTCGATTACGGCTTGACTACCAGAGAGATGGCGAAGATGATACGCGAGGCCGGAATAAATCTTCCTGAAATGCCCAAGAGCGATTTCGATAATCCGTTCGGAGAAGCATCCGGCGCAGGATTGATTTTCGGCGCAACAGGCGGTGTTATGGAAGCTGCTATCCGCTCCGTTGTGGAATTTGTACTCGGTAAAAAGGCGGAGGATATATTTGAAAAGGCGAATGTCATTCCGCTGAGAGGATTTGAAGGGGTTAAGTATATGGAGATTCCTATCGGCGATAAAGTAGGTCCTGTTCCCGAAATTATTAAACATCTGGTTCCGGATTGGAACTGGCTGAAGGGAGCTACATTAAAAGTGGCTGTTGCACATGGTACCGCAAATGCCAAGAAAATTATGGATGATATAAAAGCAGGAGGCAAATTCTCGGAATGCCATTTCATTGAATTTATGGCTTGCCCCGGCGGTTGCATCGGAGGCGGCGGTCAGCCAATCCCGACCACCCCCGAAATAAGACAAATGAGAGCAAAGGCAATTTATGCTGAGGATGAATCTCTCGAATTGCGCAAATCTCATGAGAATCCTCACGTGTTGAAGATATATCAGGAATTTCTGACGGATGGACCTTGCGGTCACATATCTCACGAATTGCTCCATACCATATACACGAAAAGGGGCAGATACATAGCCTGATCTTTTTTCAGAGGGCTCAATAAAATGAGCCCTCACTACTTTTGAAATAGAGTTCAATTTTTATTCCGAGGTTTTGCCGGAATTAATAAAATCAGCTCACTCAATGAGACTCTGAATAATTGATCAGGGACTCTTACTAATGTCAGTTGCTTTTGGTATCTTAAATATGTGTAGATAAAAATAGTTTGCAAAGGAAGATCTGTTAATAATATTGTGTAAACTCCGGCGGCAATTATTCATTATCTAGTTTATATATGTTAAATCTAGTTCCGGATTGGGCACAGCATTACGGAGAATTCTGGCGGGCAATAAGAATCCGTAATCTCTGGCTTATTAAGCTTCGTTACTTCGCGGCTTTAATACTTCTCGGTTTTCTGGTAACCGGAGAATATCTTCTAGGCTTTAATATGTCCGGCGGGCAGATAACTGCAATTGCCATAATTGCTCTCTCCATACTCACCTATAATGTTTTTATTCAGTCGATGAGAAAATATGTGAGCGTAAATGCGGATGCGTTTAATGCTCTACACCTATCGCTGATACAGATGGCTCTTGATCTAACCGCACTTATGATCCTGGTTTATTTTACCGGGACTCTTGAATCACCGCTCTATATGTTTTTCATCTTTCATATGATTATTGGCAGTTTGATCCTGCCCGGATATATAGTTTATCTGGCAGCAGGAATAATAAGCTCAGTTTTTGCTCTGCTGACATTTTTTCAAAGGTATGGTGTTATTGAAAGTCACTTCATCCCCGGATTGTACACGGGGGACCGTCCGCATACACTGACTTACGATATTCTTTTTGTCATCATATTCGGAATAATGCTCTTCATCTCCGTCTATATGGCAAACAAAATTGCGC
>JBAYWA010000295.1:0-3242 GCA_041674325.1 Melioribacteraceae bacterium
CGGGCGGGTCCTTTTCATAACCTTTTTGCGCGTATTTGGTATTGATAAAAAAAACTGTCAGTACAATTAAAAATAATTTTCTGCTTTTCATAGATTTTCGGTATTAAATTAGTTTTGAAAGATCTATAACGAACAACTGTCTTTTACCATTATGGGCTGCCTGCAGACTTACTTTTTTATAATCTCGGCTCCAAACCGGGTGTCCGTCGAGTCTGAAAACGTTATCGTCGAAATGTCCTTCCCATTTTATACTCGGAAGTGTACAAACAATCATCTCCTGTTCGGCTTTGAGATCGATTAATCTCAAGGATACGTTTTTCGTATCGCCTATTATTTTCTGGGCATCGGTAATAAGATACCGGCTGTTTTCTTCGATGCTTGGATGTCCGCCGCCCTGGATTTTTTCGGTCAGCACAAAGAATTCCGATCCGTCGTATTTAAATTGAACGAACCTGTCGCGGCCGTCTTCGAGTTTAAGATGTCTTATAAGATATTCACCGTTAGGATGCCAGTTCGGATGTCCGCCGCCAGATCCCCATACCGGATAATTAGGCGTTGTATAAAAAATTTCGGTACCATCAGGTTTGAACGTTATATTAACCGGGTTTCTTTCTTTGGCCTTGTAAGGATCTTTTCCGAAAAGACAGCGGAGAACCTGATAAACCCTGGTTCCCTGTCTGTTGAATTTACTATGCCAGAAATAAAATGTATAATCTTCAACCGGTGGTATTCCCGGAAGAACCGAAGCCGCATCGTGCAAACTGACAATAAGTTTTTTTTCATTTGTCTTTAAATCAGTACGCCAGATGCCTTCGGTCTTGGAAGCGCCAAGAGGCAAAGTTTTATATACACCAAGTTTTTCAGGAGGACAGCCGTATCCGAGCTGAGTTATATCGAACAATTCCAGAGGGAAACCGACATAGCACGATTCATTACGCGCAACGGAATACATCGGACCGGCAAATGCTTTCGTCTCACCCGTTTCTATATTTATCTGTATTCCTACAGCCGTATCGCCCACTTTATCATTGCAGTAAACGTGCCTATCGTCCGCTCCCCACTGAACATTTGTTCCCGTCTGATAGCCCCAGCTTTTTGTTTTATAAACCGATTTAATATTTTGATTTTCAAGATCGATTATGCAAACTTCTGCTAAATCTCCCTGCACCGGCATTCTGTCCTGGAACGGCAGTTTTGAAACCGCCATATATTTCTGTGAAGGACTGAACGGCGTAACATCAAAATAAGTATGAACATAAATTCCGTCATCGGGGGTTACCCTGGTAACCGGCGCAAGGAAATTTTTGTCGAATATATTTTCAAATTTCAAATTTCTTTTTTTGTTCTGAGGAATGTTAATATTCCAGATTCCCGGGGCAACCATTAACGCCGCAAATCCGGCCGATGTTTTTAGAAATTCTTTTCTGTTCATAATTGCTGATCCTGTTTATTTCCAAATATTTTTTCAATTAAAAATTGTTCTTTATACTAAGCCGGAAAGATCAATAACGAATAACTGCCTTGCGCCCCTCGGCGCAGCCTGTAGACAAACCTTTTTATAATCCCTGCTCCAGGTTGGATGCCCGTCAACACGGTAAACGTTGTCAGTGTGTTTATCCTCCCATCTTATTGTAGGCAAACTGCAGACGATTTGTTCTTCATCGGCATTGATATCCACAAGATGAAGATTAACGATTTTTGAGTTTTCGGAATTTGTATTTGAATCTGTGACAAGATATTTTTCTTTTTCCTCGATGGATGGATGTCCGCCGCCTTTAACTTTTTTACATAATTTTTTAAAATCGGCTCCGTCGTATCTGAACGTGGCAAAATAATTTTTGCCGTCTTCGAATTTCAAAACGCGCACTAGATAGTCGCCGTTGGGAAGAAAGTTAGGGTGCCCTCCGCCGTTTCCCCAGACAGGTCTGAAATCCGGCAGACAGAATTTGATATTGCTTCCGTCGGGATTAAATGTAAGCGTCAATGGATTCCTGTCGTTCGCTTCTCCGCTAAAATCCGTAAAGATGCATCTTAAAACCTGGCAGAGTCTTGTTCCCTGTTTGTTGAATTTCGTATGCCAGAAATAATAAGTATAGTCGGGACGTGGGGGCATTTCGGGAACAACCGCTGCCGCATCGGCAAGTGTGACAATCAGTTTTTTTGTATTTGTCTTAAGATCCGTCCGCCATATTCCTTCATCCTTTGCGGCTCCCGGAGGAAGTTTTTTCACTTTGGAATAATCTTCCGGCGGCGTTCCGAGCCCGAGCTGGGTTGCACTCCACAATTCCTGCGGGAAACTCACTACGCAGCTTTCATCCGGCGCGACGTGATACATCGGTCCGGCAAATGCCTTCACTTCGTTTGTTTCAAGATCAATTCTTACGGCGACAGTTTCACCGCCGATAAAATCATTGCAGAACAAATGCTGATCGGTTGCGCCCCAGTTTACGTTTGAAGCAGTCTGGAATCCCCAACTCTTTGTTTTGTAAACGGTTCTTATACTTTCTTTCTCAAGATCGATCACGCATATTTCGCACAGGTCTCCGAATACAGGCAGGCGATCCTGGAAAGGAATTTTTGTCACAACCATAAATTTCTGTGACGGGCTCCAGGGACAAACGTCATAGTAGGTATGAAGATAAAATCCGTCTTCGGGCGTTACCTGAAGTATCGGGGCAAGTGCGTTTTTCACTTTATACGGTTTGAATGAAAACCTTTTTTCCTGAGGTTCTGAAATTTTTATATTCCATATTCCCGGCATTACTGCTATCGCGGCGAAGCCGGCCGATGTTTTAAGAAAATCCCTTCTCTTCATTAATCACTTCTCCTTATCAAAGGACAGATTAATTATAAAATGATATCAAATTATTTATTTCGATAAACTTTTCCGGATCCCATTTACCGTTGAATGCCCATTTAGCAGTAATCATATCAGGAGCCGGCAAATAACCAGAACTTGATAAATTATTTTTATGCCAGTTAAAATCTCCGCCTTCGCGTTTGCAGTTGTAATAATAAATCCGCTCGCCCCATTTAACATCCGGTTTCGCTTGATAGATTTTTTTATCTGCCAGGTTCTTAGAAAAAGTATCATTTATTAAAATTATTTGAGCATCGTGTGTGTATCTGCCGAGTTTAAAATCTTTTATCCCGTCGAAACTCGAGTTAACGACGACTAATTTTTCATCCCTGGACATTGTGCCGCTATGCCATAAAGTTGGAGATTCACCTCTGTTAAAAAA
>JBAYWA010000296.1:0-3232 GCA_041674325.1 Melioribacteraceae bacterium
CACTGTCTGAAGATATTCCCAAAGTACCTCTATGGCACTATCAAGAACATTGTGATCACTATATAATGAGGCTAATTGGAGTACGGTTTCTTTATTCGCAGGATCCGATTTGAGAAGCTCAGTAAGCTGATTTACTTCGTTATTATAAACGCTGTCGCGTAATTCATTTACAATTAAATTTAATTCTTTGTATTTATCAGTGTCCGAATAATTCCTAAGGAATAGTCTTAACAGGCTGTAAGAATATTCATATTGCTTTGCCAGAATCAATTTATCTATCAGTCCAAACCGAATCAATTCCCGGTCAGTGTTTACAATTGAATCATTTAGAATTGTTTTGTTATTTCCGGATAATCCTTCATACAATTTCCTTACAACTCTGTCAAGATCGTTCCCGATATCCTGATCATCAGAGTTCAGGCTTTCTGCCTGACTCAGATCCATTACGGAATGATTGTATTGTTTTATTTGCTCATATGATAAACCGCGCAGATAATATCCATCGGCCGATTTTGGATTTGCTGAGATATAAAAATTAAGAAGATTTATTGCTTCCTGATAGCGTCCCTCTTTTAAATATATTTCTCCGTAACGTTTAAATTCTACGAATCCATATTGTGCCTGTAATTGAAGCGGAATAAATAATAACGAAAGCAGGATTATTTTACTGTATTTTTTCATTACCCAATAAATTTATTGAGCGGCAGATAAGTATTCAAAGAATCAATATTTGAATTTATTACAAGCTGCAGCATTGTATCAGCATTTTCGATATGCTCTTCAACTTCGGTATTATAAACGGAAATAAAATCAAGAATTGCGTTTACATAATTCTGATCCTGGCTCGGAAGATTATTCTGCATATTGGTCATCAACTCCACTGCGCTTTTTTGACTTCCTCTAACCAGAAGAACTATAACCTTATTATCAACCACGCATATTTTATCCTTCTTGCTTGTGGAGAGACGAATAGCATTTTGCAGCTGATTAATTGTCAGAAGCCCTTTAAGCTGGGCCGCAGGATCAAGCTTTATAGAGACCAGATGAAAACTCTGTCCAGTACTCTTAAAAAGCGCAATCTGATTATTCAGTATAAGTAAAAAATCGTTATAGTTATAAACATTCGAGAAAGCATATGGTTCAGACGGAACGTCAATTCTAGTAGGCTTATTAAAATTACGTCCGCGCGGCATACTGGGTAATTCTTCTATAGTCTTTGTCGGCGGCGAAAAATCGGTTGTCACCCCTTTAAATGGTTCAATCTTATAATTTTCAGTAAACTGTCCTTCTGTATGGCCTACATTAGGCACAATAGTAACTTTGCCAACCTGGTTGCGTTCTTCCTTTACTTCATTATCTTTTCTAAGTTCAATAGTTCCGGTTACATACTGAGTCAGCCCTTCAACAATGGACTGAGCCATTTTAGTTGCCGGTTCGCTTATCACGAACAAACTTGTAATATCCCTCTCTTCAATCGTCTCCAATGTTCTTACGAAAGTGTCCTGCAGATAATTTATATTTTTAAATCCGACGAATGGAGTAAGTTCATCAAAAATTATTCTTGAAGGATGATATTGATCTACAACAGTAATGATATCATTAAAATATTCAACAAGGTAGTCGTCATAGTTGTACAAATCGTAAATCCCGTTCGGAGGCGCCACACGTACAACAATAATCAGATTCTGATTCATGTAAGATTGAATATCAAAATTTAAAGAGGCTGCCTGAATCATTAAATCCTTTGGGCGCATCAGAGTGAAGTACAAGCACACTTCCGCGGCTTTCGCGGCCTCAAGAGCAAATTGTAAACCTATCAGAGTTCTACCGGATTTTCTGGGGCCGACAACCATATAGCTGCCTCCCCTATACACTCCGCCCCAATTTTTATCAATCAGTGAAAAACCTGATGGAATTCGACGTATTGCACCTGCCATTTTGTTTACCTTTACTAAATTTAACAATTAAAATAACCAACAAATATGCCATCAAAAGTATGATAAAAGCGAAAAAACAGAAGTTTGGATGCTTCTTTTCAATCCAAATGTGAGAATATCATAGAGACTGTATCAGAACAGTACACCGGCAAATTACTTAGTTATTTAGATAAATTCCCGAAGACGAAGATTGCCGTGGCATTTCCTGTAATTGTTGGTTCATTTGTAATATAATCATTTTTATCGTCACGATAATAGTCATCCTCTGTCTGAAATTTTGCATACATATCCGGTTTATCATAATTCAGATTAAAATTCAGTACAAATTCTCTTTTTGCTGGGCCTGCAGCAAAACCTCCCGGAAGTTTTCCTTTTATCGCCGAGATCTGATGATGAAAATTTTTAGTGAAATTTTTACCCGCATTTGAGATAAAACTTACTCCCCATGAATTTCTTCCAAGAATATAATCTCTTTGGAAGACAGAAAGAGAATCATAACTTGAATCGTTAGTCAGTTTTTTATACAAAATATTCTGTAATGTAATTCCAAGAAGGGTCACATTAGTTCCCCAGCTAAGCTCGGTGCCCTTTCCAAATATGTTACTCTCCTTTCGTTTATTAAAATCAGCAAGGTTATTTTTTATGTATTCAGAAAATCTGGGATTGAACTCGGCGATTCGGTAATGTGCTAATGCATTTATATTTCCCCAGCTCCACCAATAATCTGACTTGGCAGAATCAGCAAGAGTATAAGCCTCACTAAGATATGATGGTTTCATCGTAGTCAGATAAAGTTCAATAGCGCCAAGAGCCAATTTACCCTCGTACTGATCATCAAGATACTGTCCGGTACCGCTGCTGTCTATATCAGCCGCTCTATTTCTTACGGAAAAATATTTCTCGCCGTATTCCAGACATTTTTCAGAAAATTCCATGTTATGCAATCTATCGCGCCATATTCTGGATGCAAGAGCCATGGCAGCCGAATAAATCCCGATGAGATTTTTTCCCATCCCTAAAAACGCAGGTCTGTCAAATCCAAGTTTATCATCTTCGGGCAAACGCCAGCCTACATCATGATCACGAAGATCCTGCACCTGTGTGACAAGCCAATTCTTATCATACCCGCATCGAAGCATCCAATCGAGACCTATTTTTGCTTCATCAAGAAGATCGGGTACCCCGTTTTTATTATCATCAAAACCGAATTTCACAGGATCAAATTCATAAGAAAACATTAACATATATGTTGAAAATGCGGTAGTATTCAGGAATTTAACATAGTCGCCAGCATC
>JBAYWA010000297.1:0-3216 GCA_041674325.1 Melioribacteraceae bacterium
AATTCTCACTGTTGCAGAAAAATCGAATTTTGAATCCACTTCGCGATATTCCGAAGTGATGGATTTCTTCAAACAATTGAAAAAAATCTCACCGAATATTAAGATAGAATCGATCGGGAAAAGTATTGAGGGAAGGGATATTCCGTTGATCATAATAGGCAAACCGCTCATTCAATCGATTAAAAATCTCAAGAAAGAGAAAAGGATTGTTGTATACATCCAGGCGAATATTCACGCGGGTGAAGTAGAAGGAAAAGAAGCCGTTCAGATGCTGGCGAGAGATATACTGCTGAAAGAAACCCCGAACTACTTAAATGACATTCTCCTTCTCGTGTGTCCCATCTTCAATTCTGACGGAAACGAGCAGATAAACAAACAGAACAGGACAAATCAGAATGGTCCCGTTAACGGAGTCGGTGTTCGTCACAACGGACAGATGCTAGATCTTAACCGGGACGCAATGAAAGTTGAAACTCCGGAAGTTTACGGACTCATAAAAAACATCCTGAATAGATGGGATCCGGCAATTATGTTAGATTTACATACGACAAACGGATCTTACCATACTGAGCCGTTGACTTATACCTGGATGATGAACGGGAACACAGACCGAAAGCTTATCAATTATATGCGCGACAAGATGGCTCCCTGGCTGAAAACTACGATCATCGAAAAATACTCTACTCCGAATGTTTTTTACGGAGAATTCAGGGATATGCGCAATCCGGAGAAAGGGTGGGATTCATACGCATTCGAGCCGCGCTATATTGTAAATTATATCGGCCTTAGAAACCGTTTATCTATCTTAAATGAAAATTATGTACACGCCGATTTTAAGTCACGCGTGCTCGGCTGCTACAGTCTTTTAAGGGGGGTTCTGGATTACGCTTCCGCGAACAAAGATGAAATTAAAAATATGCTGCGGAATGCTGACGAAAGAACAATTTCCAGGGGAATGAATCCGACCGACAAAGATTCATTCGCGGTAAAGTTTGTAAACAACCCGACTCCGGCTCCGGAAGTGATAAATGCGTACGAAATGGAATCTTATAAAGACGCTAACGGGAGGGACAGATTAAAGCCGGGCAACCGGATTAAAAAAGTCACCGTTCCATATTTTGCGGATTATTTTCCCGAGAGAAGCGTTCAATTTCCTTATGCATATATTCTTACGGTTCCAGACGCGAAAGTAGTGGAGCTGTTGAAAACGCATGGAATTAAAATTGAAAAATTAGAAAATACCGTTTCTCTTGATGTGGAAACGATTAAAATCAAAGAACTTAAACCGGCCGCGCGCCTTAATCAGGGACACTATACCAATTCCGTTAAAGTCGAATACCTGAAAGAGAAAAGAGAATTTGCCGCAGGATGCCTAATTGTGCGCACCGCTCAGCCATTGGCAAATGTAGCGGCCTATTTACTGGAGCCGGAGACTGATGACGGACTCCTTCTCTGGAATTACTGGGATAAATATTTAGTGCCGCAATGGGGCGGGGCATTTCTCCCTTATCCCGTTGCCAAAGTTTTGAATGCGGCCGAGATAAAATCGAAACCCATTGAGCTGAAGTAAAAATTAATTGACATTGTCTTTTATCCGGACTTTTAAATTATTGATTAAGCGGGTACGGTTATGAAAAAAATAATTTTAGCTATCCTGACATTTACAAGTCTTGCGGTTTCTGCCCAGACGATAAGATCTCCCGGCGGAAATTTAGCGCTTATCTTTACTATAAATTCAGCGGGTATTCCTTCTTACCGGCTTTCATACGGAGACCGGTTCATTGTAAAAGAAAGCGCGCTCGGAATAGAATTGTCGGAACAGACTTCGTTTGTCCGGAATTTTACAATTATCAAAATCGATTCCTCTCTCGTGGATGAATCATGGAATACGGTATGGGGAGAGGTCAAATCAATCCGCAACAACTACCGGGAACTTTCCGTCACTCTTGGGCAGACAGACGCAGTAAATCGGATTATCGTTCTGCGTTTTCGGCTGTTCGATGACGGACTCGGATTCCGCTACGAATTTCCTCAGCAGGAAAATCTGAACTACTTCACCGTTAAAGATGAATTAACTCAATTTAACCTTGCCGCAGATCATATTGCTTTCTGGATTCCCGGTGATTACGACTCAAACGAATATTACTATACGAAGACACGGCTGAGCGGCATCGATGCCGCTATCGGAAGAAACATGAACGAAATTTCAGTAAAATCATTGATCGATAAAAATTATATTCAATCACCCCTGATGCTTAAATCAGATGACGGCATTTATATAAACATTTTTGAAGCCGCGCAGATTAATTACCCCGCGATGCATCTCAAAGTAGATCAATCGGAATTTATTTTAACTTCTCAGCTTGTGCCGGACGCCGCCGGGAATAAAGCTTATCTTCAGACGCCCTGCAGCACGCCTTGGCGCACAATCATAGTTTCTAAAAACGCCGCGGATATTCTATCGTCTAAATTAATTTTAAATCTTAACGAACCATCCAAAATTGAGGATGTGAGCTGGATAAAACCGATGAAATATGTCGGCATCTGGTGGGAAATGCACGTGAACAAATCATCATGGAATTATGCGGATCTGAACAACGTAAATTTATCGTCGACCAACTGGAATGCTTTGAAGCCGAACGGCAGGCACGGAGCGACGACGGAAAATACAAAACGGTATATCGATTTTGCTTCGAAACATGGATTTGACGGCGTGCTGGTAGAAGGATGGAATGTCGGTTGGGAAGATTGGTTCGGGAAATGGAAGGAAAATGTTTTTGATTTTGTAACTCCTTACCCGGATTTCAATATTGCCGAACTGTCAGAATACGCGGCAGAGAAAAATGTAAACCTAATTATGCATCACGAGACTTCGGCTTCGGTTACAAATTACGAAAGACGAATGGACGAGGCATATGCCTTAATGAAAAAATTCGGCTACCCGGCAGTTAAAACCGGCTATGTAGGAAAAATAATTCCGCGCGGCGAACATCACGACGGACAATGGATGACTGATCATTACATCCGGACGGCCGAGAAACTTGCCGAAAACAGGATGATGCTCAACGCCCACGAACCGGTAAGACCGACAGGTCTCAGCAGAACTTATCCGAACTGGCTTGCCTGTGAAGCAGCGCGCGGAAATGAATTTAATGCCTGGAGCGTCGGTAATCCGCCGGAACATGAAACTATCCTTCCATTCACAAGATTAATGGG
>JBAYWA010000298.1:0-3209 GCA_041674325.1 Melioribacteraceae bacterium
AAATCCGGCCGGCTCATCTCTCTTTCCCGATAAAAATTACTATTTTTAGCCATTACTAATGAATTATTTGCCGATAATTACCAGATGAAGATTGCCGTATTCGGTCCAGGACCAAAATTTAAAGGCGGAATTGCGAATTATACATTATCACTCGCGAAAGAATTGGACAAACGCGATAATGTAGCGGTCGATATTATCTCCTGGACCCATCAATATCCGTCGATAATTCCGAGAGATTTTATTAACCGCAGCATCATATCGGATCCCCTTGAAGGGACAAAGGTAAAAGTCAGTTATGTAACCAATTTTAACAATCCGTTCTCGTGGCACCGCACGGCCGACTTAATAAATAAAATTGCTCCCGACATATTAATTATCCAGTGGGCGCTGGCAATTCAGGGTCTTCCGATAAATACGATTCTAAGGAAAGTGAAAGCCAGCACAAAATGCGAAATCATCTTTGTGCTTCACGTCGTTAAGCAGAAGGAGGAGAGCTCCTTAGACAGCTTCCTTATTAAACTGGCGCTCAGACATGCCGATTCGTATATCGCGCACGCACAAAAATATTGCGATGAATTAAAGCAGATCTTTCCCGGTCAGAAATTTTTTATGGACGCCTCGGGTAAGCGCGCGCTTGCCCCGCAGGAAAAAACCGTCATTAAACTTTTCCATCCCGTCTATGATATGTTTGCGCCGGATCTCTCATTTGATAAGGAAAAATTCAAAACCGACTTGGGACTTAAGAAAAATGTTTTTCTTTTTTTCGGATTTATCAGACGCTACAAGGGACTTCATAACGTAATCCGGGCATTCGGAAAACTGGCGGCCGAACGGGACGATGTTTCTCTGCTGATAGTGGGGGAATCTTTCTGGAATACACTTGACGGCAATAAATTGGCAACGAAGATCAAGAAGAGTTTGTTCGGCGCGGTTAAAAAGATCATTCTGAAACAGAGGGAAGACGAAAGCGATTACCGTCCGCTGGATCTGATAAGAGAGCTTAATCTTAAAGGAAAGGTTGTTGCTGTGAACAGTTATGTGCCCAACGAAGACGTGCACAAATATTTTCAGGCTTCCGACTGCAATGTGCTCTTCTATCTTGTCGCCACCCCGTCCGGCGTTGAATCGACGGCATATAATTTTTCGCTCCCCAGCATAGCAACACGAGTGGGTCATTTTTCCGAAAGCATTACAGACGGGTACAACGGCTACCTGGCCGAACCGGACGATATCGATTCAATGTATCTGGCGATGAAAAAATTTATCGAACATCCGATACCGAAGGAACTTATTACAGAAACAGCGGGAAATTTGAGCTGGGAAAGATATGTTAACGCCGTATTGAACAGATAGAAATGAGATTTTCGAAATTTAAAGGCGGTATTAATAGATTTATATACTGAATCAGAAAAATCAGACGGAGAATAAATGTCAAAGCAGCAGAAGAAATCCTCTCCACAGGAGAAAAAATCCGGCGGAAATAATATTTCGCAACAAAGCTTCATTCCCGAGAAATATCAGACTCCCGCACTCTTGCTCTCGCTCTTAATCTTAATTTTAATCTTTTTCTCTCCAGTCATGTTCGGGGATAAGACCACACAGTCGGGCGATCTTATGCAGATTAAAAGTCTGAGGGAATATGTCAACAAGGACCGTGACGGCGTATCTCTATGGAATCCGCATATTTTCTGCGGCGTGCCAGCTGTCGCAACTTCGATGTCGCTCCGCTGGTACGATCTGACTTCGGTAATCTATTCGTACGTCTCCAAAATTTATTCTGCTGCATTTACTAATTACAACGCCATCTACAGTTTCAGTTTTGTGATTCTAGCGTTCACCTCATTCTTTTTTATGAGGCGGTTCGGGGCCGGCCGGGGTATCAGCTTCCTCATAGCGGCGGCAACAGTTTTCAGCACAGGGATACTGCTCCTTTTCTATATCGGACATATTACAAAGCTGATGAGCCTTGCCCTTATTCCGCTCATATTGATGATATTATTTAAATTCCAAAAAGAAATTAAACTTACCGACTTTCTGCTTCTGGCTCTCGGCATGCATCTGCTTGTTCTGAGCGCGCATGTACAGATTGTTTTTTATCTCGGATTAACAGGACTGATCTATTTCCTCTACTTTTTCACTTACTCATTTATCAAAAAGGATAAGCCGCTGCAGAAGCAGCTGCTGAAATCGCTTGGAATAATGGCAGGCACGGGATTGATAGCCCTTCTTATGTCATTCGATACGTACGCGCAGCTGTATGAGTATAAACCGTACTCAACACGCGGAACGAAAAGTTTAACAGAGCTTCAGAATGCTTCTGCGCCGTCTCAAGGCGACTCTTACGAATACGCCACAAGCTACTCATTTTCGCCGGGCGAGATAATGACATTTCTGATTCCGTCGTTCTACGGATTCGGAAATTCCACATATAACGGACCTCTCACACAGAATCAGGATGTGCTCGTTTCAACATACTTTGGGCCCATGACCAGCGTAGATGTGCCGATGTATATGGGAATATTAATTTTTGTGCTGGCTCTTTTTGCGCTAATAACCAGAAGGAAGGAACCGGTTGTTCAGTTTTTCGGAATTGTCTTTTTTGTCTTTCTGATCCTCTCATTCGGGAAAAATTTTCCTTTGTTATATAATTTATTCTACTACTACTTCCCCACATTCGAGAATTTCAGAGCTCCGTCTATGATTCTTCATATGGTTCAGATTATCTTGCCGCTTCTCGCCGGAATGGGATTAATGAAGATATTTTCCCTCCGCAATGAGAGAGAATCCGGACTCGAAAACGTTTTCAAATATTCGGCAATCGGTTTCGCTCTTTTATTTCTTCTCTCGCTGCTTTTGGACGGGACTCTTGCCGGCTGGTTTACACAAAGAGTAAATAATCACGTCGCTTCTCTAGGCGGAACACAGCAGGCTCAGCAGCAGGGACAAATATTCACCGCGCTTTCCGATTATATGGCGGGCATGTTCACCGGCGACGTAAAAATTGCGCTTGCCCTTCTGGCTCTCGGCTGCGGATTAATCTACCTGTATGTTACATCGAAATTGAGCGGGCTTTTATTCGTTGCCGGCATGGCATTTTTAATTTTATTCGATCTTTTCAGAATCGGGACACGAGGCGCAAGTTACGTGAGCGCCGATGAGGTTAATCGGCAATTTAGCGAACCGGAATA
This sequence comes from Melioribacteraceae bacterium, assembly GCA_041674325.1. Classification (GTDB taxonomy): domain Bacteria; phylum Bacteroidota; class Ignavibacteria; order Ignavibacteriales; family Melioribacteraceae; genus Fen-1258. Next base: position 3,189 of record JBAYWA010000298.1, read on the forward strand.
TATCTCGGTTATTGAACAGCA
>JBAYWA010000299.1:0-3208 GCA_041674325.1 Melioribacteraceae bacterium
CTAAAACTTCCTCTCAAAATCCAGCCGAGCATCATTAAGAATGAGATTACATCCGGGCACGCACGATCTCTGATTAATCTTCCAAGCGAAATAATGCAGCTGGAGATCCTCGAGAGGATCATTAAAGATAATTTGTCGGTAAGAAAAGTTGAAGAGATGGTCCGGAAGTTTCTTGATAATAAAAATAAAGTGAAGAAAAATAATCCGGTCGCATCAAATAATATTAACACTTTGTCGCAGAAAGATCTTGAGAGCAAGCTGCAGGGGATACTGGGGACCAAGGTGATCTGCAAACAGAAGAAAAACGGCGCCGGAGAATTAATTATCGAATATTATTCACTTGATGAACTTGAAAGGTTATTTGAATTATTTGAAATCATCGGCAAGAACTACAATTAAGATTATTCTGATCATATTTTTTGCGGCATCCGCGCAGTTCACTATGCATGCTCAGTCGGATCAGCCGGATTCAAATTCGGCTCAATTAGACACGGCAAAGTTTGTGATGCAGAAATCCGCATGGGGAGCCGTTCTCAGAAGCGCGGTATTGCCGGGATTCGGACAGTTCTATAATGAGTCTTACTGGAAAATTCCTGTAATTTGGGGAGCGCTCGGGTATCTCGGTTATCAATGGGACAGGAATAATAAGTTATATATTAAGAACAGGGATCTCTATACCGCAAGCAGAACTCCATCTGATGATTCCGGGAATTTGACTTACAAAGAGATCCGGGAATTTTACAGGGATCAGCGTGATCTCGTGGCAGTGTTTATTGGTCTAACTTATTTACTTAATCTCGTTGATGCCTATGTGGATGCGCATCTCTTTGATTTTACGGTCTCGAATGAGAAGAACTTAAATCAATATCAGCTCTCGTTAAGAATTAATTTTTAATCCGGTGATTGATGAAAAACGTATTGATATGCAATAATTGCGGCAGGGAAAACGATTACTATAAACTCAACTGCACGGAATGCAAATCTTTTCTGCGCGCGAGGATTGTGAATATAGATTTTTGGGATACCGTATGGAAATTTTTTTATTCCCCGGTACACACCGCTCAAAAAATAATTCAGGCGGAAAATAAGAACTACCTAATTACCAGTTCAATCTTAACCGCGTTTAAGATATCACTCGTCTCACTGATCCTCATGAATGCTTTCGGGAATGAGGAGGGGGGCGACGAACCATTCAGCAGAGGGATACTACTGGGAGGAATGCCTTTCCTTCTGATAACTTCGCTGTTTTCTTTTCTGGTAACTCTGCTCAATAAGAAATTCGGAATTTCCGGGAGATTCAAAGACAATCTCTCAATCTATCTCTTCTCATTCATTCCCTTGAATATGGCGCTTCTGATTCTCACACCGATACAGTTCGCGCTCTTCGGAGAATACTGGTTCACATTTAATCCTTCACCGTTTATAATGAAACCACAGGCCTCGGTTGTGATCCTTATTCTGGAAATTGTAATGCTGATCTGGTCTGCAGTGCTTTTTGTAACCTCAACTTACGCGCAGACTAAAAACAGAGCTTATTCTATAGCGGCCGGATTGGCGGGATTCGCGATGATAATTGGAGTTGTTGCCGCTCTATCAATCTGGTTTAATTAGGATCGGTTCTTTAAACTATTCATCCAGCATTTATAAGGCATTTGTAAATTCAGGCAAATTAGTAGTTAAACGGTAGGGCAATAATCGAACTTTTTTTTTATTATTGTAAAAAAGAATTGAAATCAATGTTGAAATTAAATCTTCTTCCGAAAATATTTTTGTTTCTGGCCATTTTATTCTTTGCGGTTTTCCTGGGAAGCTATATCTCCAGACAAATGCTCGTCTATCAGTTGTTTGAACAGAACGGAATCGACTTCAAATCCATCTATAACAATGATAATCTGCCGTTTATCTATGCGACTCTCGTTCCGGCATTTATTCTGAACATTGCAGGTTATTACTCATTCATGGTTTCGTTTCTTGTCTTTCTGTTCAGTTCAAAAATCAGGATTAAATATGAAGGGTGGCTCTTTGCCATTATTATAATAGTGGCTGTGACTGCTCCGTTTGAGATATATTTATCGACTATCGATCTCAAAATATCCCAGATGATACTTTCAGAGAGCGCCACTGCCGCGGCTGTGTCCGCCCTGGTTCAGGAAAGAATGTCAGCTCTTAGCAGTTTCCCGCTTATCGAGGTATTCTCTTTTGCGGCAATTATTTTTCTTTCTGTGTTTCAACCATTGCGTAAGAAATATGAAGATTAAAGAGAAAGAATTTGAATCTATACTTCAGGATCTGAAGCAGCTTGCTCAGGAGATGGGGGCAAAAGTCAGATTCGAAAGAGGTGATTTTAAGGGCGGGTACTGCCTTCTGAGAGAGGATAAGACCATTGTCATTAATAAACTCTCCACTCTTCAGAAAAAAATTATGATTCTTACCGCTGCTCTTAAGGATCTCGGTATAAATGATCATTATATACAGCCGAGGATTAGAGAAATCATAGACGAGATTAATGAGAAATAATGAAGATACTTATTTTAAACGGACCTAATCTTAATCTTCTCGAAAAACGGGATAGCGGCAATTACGGGAAGATGTCTCTTTCCGGAATTAATAACGCTCTTAAATCAGAGTTCCCCGAAATCGATTTTTCCTTCTTCCAGACCAATTGTGAATGCGAACTGATCGATTATATACAGAAGTCTGATATATATGACGGGCTTATAATCAATCCGGGAGGATTTACGCATACATCGGTAGGGATACGGGACGCGCTCGATCTCCTTAAAATTCCTAAAATAGAGGTTCATCTTTCAAACCTCGCTTCAAGGGAAGATTTTAGAAAGAATATGATTACAACATCGGGGGCAACCGGATATATTTCCGGATTTAAAGAACTCAGTTATTTTTCGGCGGTATATACTCTGAAAAAAATACTTTTAGATAAATGAATTTAAGCTGTTAACATTATAAACTCCTCCTTGCGGATTCAGTTAACAAAACCTATTTTACCTGTGTCAAAAAAGGGCTATTCAAGTGAAAGACTTTGGTTTGAAAAAATTATATTACTCTATTAGTGAAGTAAGTAAACTGACTAATCTTGAGCAGTATATTCTCCGCTATTGGGAGACTGAGTTTGAACAATTGAAACCCGGAAAGAACAGGGCGGGCAACAGGATTTACACGAATAAAGATATTAAACTGATCCTGCAGA
>JBAYWA010000300.1:0-3196 GCA_041674325.1 Melioribacteraceae bacterium
TAAAAAATATTTTTTTCATCTATTCACTCCTCAGAAAATTATTTTCTTCCTTTTTTTAAGGCCATATCGATTAATACAGCACAAATAATTACAAGGCCAATTATAATCTGCTGAATAAAGGATGAAACTCCCAATAAGTTTAGTCCGTTTCTAAGAATTCCCATTATCAGCGCGCCGATCAGAGTGCCGGACAACTTTCCTTCTCCACCCAACAAACTAGTCCCGCCTATTACCACGGCGGCAATCGCATCAAGCTCATACATTATTCCCGCAATCGGCTGGGCGGAATTTAACCGTGCCGTTAAAATCACGGCAGCAAAACCACTCAGCAATCCGCTTATCCCGTAAATAATTGTTTTAATGAACCTGGTATTTATTCCCGATAAATTTGCCGCTTCTTCATTTCCGCCAATTGCAAAAGTGTAGCGTCCAATTTTCGTCCGGTTTAAAACGAAATAGGCGGCGGCATAAATAATTATCATTATTGTAACGGTTACGGGAAATATTAAAATTTCGCCTGTAGCCAAAAATCTGAAGTCGCTCGAGAATCCGGAGACCGGTCTTCCGTCGGTGTAAAGAAGAGCTGCGCCCCTTGCAACGCTCATCATTCCCAGTGTTGCTATAAAAGGGGGAAGTCTTCCATAGCTTATCAGAAGACCGTTTGATAAACCGCAAATCAACCCCACCAGCAATCCGAAAAATATTGCGATTGGTTCTGCAATTCCCGCCTGCATCGCACCGGCCAGCACAACGCCGGCAAACGCAACAATTGACCCCACCGACAAATCAATTCCGGCAGAAATAATCACAAAGGTCATTCCGGCAGCAATTATCGCATTAATGGATGTCTGCTGAACCACATTTATCAAATTAGAAATTGTAAGAAAATGTGGACTGAGGGCCCAAAAAACAGCAGAAACAAACACCAGTCCGACAAGAGTGCCAAGCTGTCTGCTGTTATTCAAAAATATCTCTTTATGTTTCATCTATGCCCCTATGGCGTACTGCATTATTTTTTCCTGGGTTGCTTCGGCGGAAGAAATCTTTCCGGCAATTTCATTTTTATGCATGACTAGAATGTTATCACTCATCCCGAGAATTTCGGGGAGCTCCGACGAGATCATTATTATTGCAACGCCTTGTTCCGCAAGATCATTCATCAGGTGGTAAATATCTGTTTTGCTGCCAATATCAATTCCTCTTGTGGGTTCATCAAAAATAAATATCTCCGCTTTGCGGCTCAGCCATTTTGCAAGAATAACTTTTTGCTGATTGCCCCCGCTTAGGTTTATCACTTTTTGATTAAGTCCCGGGGTTTTTATACGTAAGATTTTAAGATACTGCTCTGCGTCTCTCTCTTCTTTTTTAAAATTGATTATCCCGTATTCTGAGAATGCATCAAGATTAGCAAGACATATATTTTCCTTTACCGTTAAGATCAGAACCAGGCCTTGAGATTTGCGGTCTTCGGTCAGAAAACCCAAACCGCGGCCGATTGCGTCGCCGGGCGATTTAATTTTTACCTGTTCTCCATTGATAAATATCTTTCCCGAATTAATTTTGTCCGCACCGAACAACGCTCTCGCAAGTTCTGTTCTGCCCGATCCGAGCAATCCGGCGATGCCCAGAATTTCTCCCCTGTGTAAAGAAAAATTTATGTTTTTCAGAGATCCTTTTCTCGACAGATTTTCGACTCTTAGAATTTCTTCGCCGATCATTGAGTGATGTTTCGGAAATTGTTCCTTAAGCTCCCGGTTGACCATCATTTTTATCAATTCTTCTTTGGAAGTCTCATTAATATTTTTAGTTCCAATATTTTTTCCGTCTCTGAGCACCGTTACCCGGTCTCCGATTTGAAAAAGCTCTTCCATTCTATGAGAAATATATATGATCGAAACCCCTCTGGCTTTCAGTGTGCGGATTGCCTCAAACAGCCGGTTTGTTTCTGTCTCTGACAGAGCGGAAGTCGGCTCATCCATTATTAATATTTTAGCATTCAGAGACAAAGCCTTGGCAACTTCAATCATCTGCTGCTGGGCAATCCCATAGTTCTTTATAGGAATGTCACAATTGAAATCCAGATTAAGTTCGGTAAAAATCTTTTGGGCTGATCCGGTAAGAAATTTTTTATCTATCAGACCTATTTTGTCTGTTTTTTCACGCCCTAGAAAAATGTTTTCACATGCGGTCATCTGTTGTATAAGACTCAGTTCCTGATAAATAATGCCTACGCCAAGTTCTAGGGCGTGCCGCGGTGAACTTATTTCTGTTTTCTCTCCGAAGAGAAAAATATCCCCGCTGTTTTTCTGATATGCCCCGCTTAGAATTTTGACCAGTGTCGATTTACCCGCACCGTTCTCGCCGAGGAGAATATGCACTTCTCCTTTTTTCACCTCGAGTCCCACGCGGTCCAAAGCAACGACTCCCGGAAAAGTCTTAGAGATATTGCGCATTTCAAGAACTGGATTATCCTGCATGCAATTAATTCAACCTTTAATTCAATTTTATGGTTTAATTTTTCCTTTCCAGCAGATTTATCTTAATAATCCAATGGTCTTTTTAATTGTCCGATATTTGAAAAGCGTAAAGGATGTCCGATTTTTCATTAATAATTTTAAGGCGTATATTTTCTGATGAAACCGATACCGACAGAAATCCCAGCGAACCTGCGCCGAATACAACATCTTCTCTTTGATCAACGCTCCCTGCCGAAGACCCTCCTCCGCAAACAACAAAGTTTGTTGCGCCACGAATCAAGCGCTGCGCTACATGGTAGTGCCCGCAAACATAAAGGGGAACATGGTGCTTCGTTAAAATAGGAAGAATCTTATCGGTTAATTCCTGAGTATTGCCATGATTCGAGGCCGCGGCGTAGATAGAATGATGCCCAACAACTATCGTCCAGCGTGCGCCGGAAAAAGTTAGAACGGAATCTAGCCAATAGAGCTGCCTGTTTATATCCTGATTTTCCACATGATATATATCGGCCTCGCGCTGGTAATTCTTGATAAATGGTGTCGTGTCGAGGTGAACGATAAGAAGATAATTGGAATCATCTATGTTTTCTTTTTGAGCATAATAGCGCGAGGGGAATTTCCAGCGGGCGTTTAATTTTGAATATTCAATTTCACAATCAACATTTCCTCTATAATCATGATTGCCTAAAGAGGGGTGCCACGGAATCCGAAGGGAGGGA
>JBAYWA010000301.1:0-3182 GCA_041674325.1 Melioribacteraceae bacterium
ATTTTTATCTTAACTTCTTTTGACGGCAAAGATAACGGCTGGTTGCTATTTATTTGACGGGAAATCGGCGAACAGGGGGATATTATCGGTAAATAGGTCTCCGCTAACTTCGAAAAATGGAATTGAAGTTACATAAGCCGATAAATCGGTTATGAATGTGATGTTTTTTCAGGAATGGTTTTTATTCAGGCAGCTTTTTAATGTTAAAAACAACCACTATAAATCTATATCAATTTCGGTTCATCACTGGCCGGGAGTTCCTGAACATCTTTAAGCTGTCGTTCAATTTTTCTTGAAGATTTTGCGGCTTCATCTATTGTATTGCTTGCTTCCTGGAGTTTCTTCTGAGTTTTATCCAGGACATCACCGAATTTTTCAAATTCCTTTTTCACTCCGCTAAGTATTTTCCACACTTCACTCGATCTTTTTTCAATGGCAAGCGTTCTGAATCCCATCTGAAGACTATTTAATAAGGCCGCAAGCGTGGTTGGTCCCGAAACTACCACACGGTATTCTCGCTGCAGAAATTCTGCAAGACCGGGGCGGCGCAGCACTTCCGCGTATAATCCCTCAATCGGCAAAAACATAATCGCAAAGTCGGTTGTGTTTGGAGGATCGAGATATTTTTCTGCGATTTTTTTTGCTTCACCTTTAATTCTTGCTTCAATAGCTTTGCTTGCTTCATTAATCGCGGTTGTATTTGCCAGGTCCTGAGATTCAAGAAGCCGCTGGTAATCTTCTACAGGAAACTTGGCATCAATCGGGAGCCAGACAATCTCATTTTTCAGAAGATCCCGTCCGGGCAGTTTAATACCAATTTCGACGCGGTCGCTGCTTCCTTTTTTTGTTATTACATTTTTTTCATATTGTTCGCGTGTAAGAATTTGATCAATCAGATTTTCCAGCTGGATCTCGCCCCATCCGCCGCGTGTTTTGACATTAGCCAGGACATTCTTAAGATCTCCAACGCCTCTCGCAAGTTCCTGCATATCTCCTAGTCCCTTGTAGACCTGCTCAAGTCTGTCGCTTACCAGTTTAAATGATTCACCGAGCCTCTTTTCCAAAGTATCATGCAGTTTCTCATCGACAGTATGCCTCATCTCCTCCAGCTTTTTTTCATTCTTCTCCTGAATTTCTTTCAGTTGTGATTCCACTTTTTCCTGGAGCTTGTCAAATTTCTGCTCATTCATCTGAGTAAGTGTGTTCATCTGCTTCGCAAATATTTCGAGCTGATTTTTCTGACCTTTTGAGATCTCGCCAATAGTTGATGAAATCTGGTCGCCGAGTTTAATCATCGATTCACTTAGTTCTTCGCGCTGCGCCTTTGCGTTTTTATTAAACTCCTCTCTGTTCCTGGTTATCTCATCCCGGAAAGACCGGTCCATCTTTTCAAATTCACTCCTTAAAATGTCATCCTTCCCCGAAGAAAGTTTTTTATTGGCCAGGAAAAAGAAAATAATAACGCTTATTAATGTCATTATTGAGATAACTAGCTGAAATTCGATCATAGCTGCACCATAGTTTGGAGTTCATTGGAATTGCGTTCGGTTATTTATAAAATATTTTGTTATTCAGCAAATCATTTATTTTATAAATTTCGTGTGCAATTCTCGGATAGCTTTAATGAAAACATGGCAGAAAATTTTTATAGGTGTCGGATCATCTCTGATTGTGGTGGTCCTGGTCCTTTTCGCACTCTCATACTATATGCTGAGAAGGTCTCTCCCTGATTATGAGGATGAATTAAAAGTAGGCGGGATTAATAATAAAATTGAGATCTACCGGGATGAATATGCAATCCCGATGATAAAAGCGGACAATGACGAAGATGCGGCATTCGCATTGGGTTATCTGCACGCTCAGGACCGCCTGTTCCAGATGGATATAGCGCGCCGCGCAGGTGAAGGGCGGCTTAGCGAAGTGCTCGGCGACGAAACGGTTCCGGTGGATAAGATGTTCCGCACGGCCGGTCTGTTGAAAAATGTAAAATCCAACTATTATAAATTAAATATCGCATCAAGAAAAATATTGGAAGCTTATTCAAAAGGGGTCAATGAATACCTTAAACAGAAAGAAGGGAATTATCCGGTTGAATTCAATGTGCTCGGTTATGACCCTTATCAATGGAAACCGGAACACAGCCTTCTGATCGCAAAATTAATGGGATGGGAATTAAATATAAGTTGGTGGACTGATATTACGTTTTCGATGCTCGTCAGGAAATTTGGAGATGAAGGGGCAAGGGAATTACTCCCAGATTTTCCCGAAAATTCTCCTACTATCATTCCCCCGGGCATCAAAGGAATTGCGTCAATAAAAAATGATCTGATTAAAGTAGACCGGCAATTCAGAAAACTGACCGGATTTGTGGGCACTCATATAGGATCCAACAACTGGGTTGTTAATGGAAAACTATCCGCTTCCGGCAAACCGATTATAGCGAATGATCCTCACCTGGCTTATACAGCACCCGGCAGGTGGTACTTTGCAATGATAAGAAGTAAAGACTGGAATTCAGAGGGATTCACTATTCCCGGACTTCCAGCCGTTGTGATTGGAAAGAACAAAAATATTGCCTGGGCATTGACAAATGTGATGGCGGACGATGCCGATTTTTATGTCGAGAATATTGATTCGTCCAATAAAAAATATTTTTTTAACGGTTCCTGGCAAACGCTCGAAATTGAAAAAGATACTATTCATGTAAAGAAATCATCCCCGGTAGTTTACGAGATCAGAAGAACTCATCGTGGGCCGATTATTTCGGATATACATCCATTCAATACTCTCTATCCGGCTAGTGCGGTTAATAGCACTCAAATCAGTATGCGATGGACCGGTGATGAATTCAGCGACGAAATGTTTGCTGCCATATCAATCAATAAATCAAGAAATTGGGATGATTTTAAAAATGCGCTCCGCTACTTTACTTCGCCCGGACAGAATTTTGTTTACGGCGATGACCAGGGCAATATCGGTTACATATGCGCTGCCAGGCTTCCTCTAAGATCTGCCAACAGCCCTACTCTTATTTATGACGGGACTACCGATGCATATGACTGGAAGGGATTCGTCCCTTACGAAGAGATGCCGAAATTATTTAATCCGGCTCAGAACTATATAGCATCTGCCAATAATAAAACGGTTCGGGATTTCAAATATCACATCTCAAATATTTGGGA
>JBAYWA010000302.1:0-3176 GCA_041674325.1 Melioribacteraceae bacterium
CTCGTCCCTCAGCTGTGGATACATTAATTCCAAGCAGATCTTCACAATCTATTGCACCATTCCTCTTTTTGATCTCTTCCAGAAATTGATTTGAGATTTGATAGACTTTTGCTTTTGCATCTTCCCTTTTTATTCCGGAATTCCAGTTTTTGATTCCGATTACCATCAAACCTCCGGATACAGCTCCGCAAATTTTTCCATTCCGCGCTATGCCTCCGCCAAAAGGAGAAGCAATTCTTAAAGCCGTTTCATTATCCAATCCTAATTCATCAGCATACGCGCACAAAACTGCCTGAGAACAGTTAAGTTCCTCATTGTATAAATTGATTGCCTTCTCTAATGGTTTCATCTTTCACTCTCATCAAAAAAAGAGCGACAAATAAGTGGCTCTATTATCTAAAATTTATTTTACACCGGCCTTCTCAAACTTGTCAAGATACTTTGCGTGGAATTCGCCAAGAGCTTTGTATGCTCTCTCCAAAATATTTTCCGGAGGGAGAAAAACTATTCTCATATGCTGAGTACCGGGTTTTTGGCCGAAGCCGCTGCCGTGCACTACAACGACGCCGGTTTCTTTAATCAATTCGGCGGCGAAGTGAGCATCATTTGTAACATTATGCAGACGGGGGAATGCATAGAACGCTCCCTCGGGGGCAACGCATGTTATTCCCGGAATCGCATTCATCATTTCGACCGTCATATCCCGTCTGCGCGTTAATTTTTTCATTGCAACTTCAAGATGCGACTGATCTCCGAGCAGCGACGGGGCAATTCCATACTGCGCGGGATGATTAGCGCACAAACGCGCACGTAAAATTTTATTTATCGCTTCAATATAATTCTGCAGTACATCACGGTTACCGCTGATGATTCCCCAGCCAATTCTGAATCCCGGCACCATATAATTTTTGGAAAGTCCCCCGAAAGTAACCATAGGCACTTCCGAGTTTAATGACGCAATTGAGGTATGCTTTTTACCGTCCATCAACAATTTATCATAAATTTCGTCTGCGAATATTACAAGATTATGTTCGATGGCGAGTTCAAGAATTTTTTGAAGAGTTTCCGGCGAGGAATTTGAACCGGTCGGATTATTCGGATTAATCAATATAATTGCGCGTGTTTTGCTGTTAATCTTAGATCTTATATCTTCAACATCGGGCTGCCACCCGTTGTTTTCATCAAGGTAATACGGATTTTCCATTGTCTGAAGTTTACTTTGAATAGCGGTGTAGAGAGGGTAACCGGGCGTAGGCGTCAAAACATTCTCGCCTTCATTAACTAAAGCGGTCAGGCAAATTTCAATTGCCTCGCTGGCGCCCGTTGTGACAAAAATATCCTGAATATTCTTAATCCCTTTCCGCTCTGCTTCCTTTGCTATGGCGTCGGTGGCCTGTTTAATTCCCGAGGAAGGCGAATATCCGTTAAAGTTTTTTTTCATCGCTTCGTAAGTTGCCTCAATGAGGTGCTTCGGCGGTTCCCAATCGAACTGATTAGGATCGCCTATGTTCAGATATAACATTTCCTTTCCGGTCTTTGCCACTTCATTTGCTAAAACGACGATATCTCGCACGGCGTAAGTAATATTATCGGTTCTTACCGCGGGTCTGATTACAAATTTTGACATCTTAACTCCACTAGTTTCAATAATAAGTTTTAAAAATTACTCTTTTTGAAATCCATTATCCATCCGTAAGTAAAGTGTGTAATAAAAATTTAACTTTTTGATACTGAATTTTTCGGAATCATCCGCCTTTTTTATGGTAAATCAAGAAATTGTGATCGGGACAATTTTCTGATAAGCGCAAATCGATTGAAAGGTCATCTTTTGAGAGTTGAGCAATCAAAATTCCCGGCGGTAAAAATTACGCGGATAGTGGGGAGAATAATTTTCAGATCAATTCTAATAGTTCTCTTCTCTTCATAAAAAAGATCGAGAGAGAGCAGATTTTCAATGCCGAGGAGACGGCAGCCGAATAGCTGCCAGAGTCCGATGATGCCGGGTTTGGAGTTGATATCTTCCTCTTTTTATTATAGTACGGATATTCGTGATTCATCATGAGAAGCTCCTGAACCATCAGCGGCCTCGGCCCTATAAAATTCATTTGTCCTAAGAGCACGTTATACAGCTGAGGCAGCTCGTCGAGACCGGTTCTTCTTATCCAGTCTGTAAAACGGTTAATCCCAAGATTTCCGCCATGAATCAAAAATTTTTCTTTAATGTTATTGGAGCGGGTCCCACTTACGCGTGAACTTTTGATAGTTTTGAATTTAATCCTAGTGAGGCGATATTTTCCTAAAGTTAGTCCGCGGTCCTGAAGAAATAAGGGATATTCCCTCAGTACGAGAGAAAGTATAATAGCGAGAGTTATCTGTAGGGGGAGTATTAGCAAGATTAAAACGAGAGAGACGAAAAGATCACCTGTTCGAATTAATAAATTGCGAATAATCACTTTTATTTAATTTTGTTTCAATTACTATTCAGAGAAAGAAAATTAGAGTAATGGTATTTCAGAAGATAATAGTCCATAAAATATAGTCGAGTATCAGAATCATTGCCGAGCTCAGCACAAACGATCTGATTGTAGACAGACCAACCCCCTCTGCACCGCCGGAAGTTCTGAAACCTATATGGCAGCCAAGCAGCGCGGTGACCCCGCCGAATAAAATACCTTTTATTATCCCGAACATGAAATCGCTGAATTCAAAATAACGCTGGACCGAGATAAAAAAAACGTTAAACGAAACACCGAGGAAAAGATTTGAAATAAAATATGCGCCTATAATTGAGATGACGTCGGCAAAAATAACTAGCAGCGGCATCATGATGATGGATGCAATAACGCGCGGTGTGGCCAGATAACTAGTCGGATTGATTCCCATAGTTTCAAGAGCGTCGATCTGTTCGGTTACTTTCATCGATCCGAGTTCTGCAGCTATAGACGCTCCCACCCTGCCGGCAATAACTATCGCCGTTAAGACAGGTCCGAGTTCTGTAATGATTGAACGGCTGGTGGCACTTCCCAGAAAAGAGAGAGGCGCAATTCCCTTCAACTGATACGCGGCCTGCCATGCAGCTACCGCGCCGGTAAAAGTAGCAATTATGAGAACCAGGGGAATTGAATTTACTCCAATATGCTCCAGCTGATAGAAAAACACTTTGCGGCTTTTGAAGA
>JBAYWA010000303.1:0-3174 GCA_041674325.1 Melioribacteraceae bacterium
GAACTTACGGATATGTCTATATCATCCCTCATAGATACCTGGCTGCTCTTACGCGATATAGAAATTGGCGGCGAGAGGAACCGGGGATTATATGTTCTCAAGTCACGCGGCATGGCTCACTCAAATCAGATACGTGAGTTCATACTCACTGATCACGGTATTGAACTGCTTGATGTATATGTTGGCCCCGAGGGAGTTTTAACCGGCTCGGCACGTTTATCCCAGGAAGCGAAAAACGACGCCGAACAGCTTCTGCGCAAACAGGAAATTGAGCGAAAACAATTCGGACTGGAGCTTAAACGCGCCGCGGCTGAAGCCCACATTGTTGTTCTTCGCTCTGAATTTAAGGAAGAAGAATCAGAAACGCTCAAGCTCATAGCTATGGAAAAAGCGAAAACCGAAAGGTTTGTTCATGACCAGAAAATTATGGCGAAGAGCAGAAAAGCCGATAAGCATGTAAAAAAAGCAGTTTAACCATTTGAGAAAATCTGCTGATTATTTATTAGAAACTCTTTGGTCCGAAAAACCGGAGAAGAAGAAAGTATAATGAAGGCAAAGATCATGAGCAAAGTGTTAAAAGATAAAATGATTTCAGAAAAAAAATCTGAAATTAAAATGAAAAAGAGAAAGATTGCCCGGCAGGAGAGAAATAACGAGAAGAAAAATAAAGTGTTATTTAATCAGCAGATGACTTAGCATCATGGAAAAAATGCTTGAAAATTAAAATGGGAAAAAGTGTTTTGAAGCCATTGCCTAACAAAATCCGGAGAGCAGAAATTCCGGATGATAATATTTCCCGGACTGTTTCTGATTCGGTATTTAAAAAATTCTTTTTAGAAGTTTCCTGCATTACAACTTTTACGGTGCGCTTTTTCAAAGAGTTCATTAAACCGCCGTATGAAATTAATGAACTGATGAAACAATCTTTTCTGATCGGTTACAGGTCTCTTCCCCTAGTAGCAATTACCGGATTTATAATAGGGCTTGTACTTACTATTCAATCAAGGCCTACTCTGGTTAAGTTTGGCGCAGTCTCATTGCTGCCCGCCATGGTAGCCGTTTCAATTATCAGAGAAATAGGCCCGGCAATAACCGCATTAATCTTTGCGGGAAAAGTCGGATCTGGAATAGGAGCAGAACTCGCATCTATGAATGTATCCGAACAAATTGATGCAATGCAGGTTTCCGGCACCAATCCATTTAAGTATCTCGTAGTTACAAGAGTACTATCCGCAACATTAATGCTTCCGGTCCTTGTTGTTTTTGCCGACGCTATCGGCCTTGTAGGATCATATGTAGGAATTAATTTAAAAGGTAATGTAAGCGCTTATCTATTTTTTTCACAGATTTTCCAAAGCCTTGAATTTAAAGATCTGCTGCCCGCTTTCATCAAAACTTTTTTCTTCGGATTTGCTATTGGAATAATAGGCAGTTATAAAGGATATTATTCCAATAAAGGAACTGAGGGAGTTGGAAAAGCAGCAAACTCGGCTGTTGTGTTAGCCTCTTTAACGGTTTTTCTAATAGATCTGATTGCCGTACAAATAACTAGTTTGTTTCAATACTGATTAGAACGATGGTATAATGACTGCCAATACAAACTTAACAAAAACCGATGATGACACCCCCTCCGGCTGCGCCGTTGTGGAGATGCGGCATCTGAAGAAATCATTCGGTAATAATGAAGTACTGCGGGACATTAATCTGGTTATTAACAAAGGGGAAAATCTGGTTGTACTTGGCAAATCGGGGACGGGTAAATCAGTACTTATAAAATGCATTGTTGGCTTGGTTGAAATCGATGGGGGAAAACTTATAATACTCGGACAGGATGTTTCCGGGCTGACCGAGAATGAATTGATTGAGATACACAAAAAAATAGGTTTTCTTTTTCAAAGCGGCGCCTTATATGACTCAATGTCGGTCAGAGAGAATTTGGAATTTCCGCTCCGGAGACAATTACATTTAATGTCAAAAGAGAAAATGGGCCTATTGGTAAAAGAGGCATTACAAGATGTCGGTCTTGATGAATCAATTGACATGAAGCCATCGGAATTATCCGGCGGTATGCGCAAAAGACTTGGGTTAGCCCGCACGTTGATTCTAAGACCCGAGATAATGCTTTATGATGAACCGACCACTGGGCTTGACCCGATTACATCAAAAGAGATAAGCAGCCTTATCCTTGAAGTGCAGAAAAAATACAATACCTCTTCCATCATCATAACTCACGATATTGAATGCGCCAGACTTACCGCAAACAGAATAATAGTGATTAAAGATGGAATATGCGCAGCGGAAGGATCATATGCAGATCTTGAGAAATCAGATGATGTCTGGGTACGATCATTTTTCGAATAATTAATCAGAGAATTTGACTGGGCAGATAAAATGAAAAAAGAGATAACAAATAAAATCAGACTGGGAATTTTTGTTTCCATGGGAATAGTTCTGTTCATTCTGGGAATATATTTTATCGGGGAGAAGCAGCAATTATTCAGAAGCACTTTCCGCATTAGCGGAGTATTTAAGGATGTTGCAGGTCTTCAGGCGGGGAATAATGTTAGATTCTCGGGAATAAACGTGGGGACCGTGGAAAATATCAGCATCGTCAGCGATACGACCGTCAGAGTGGAAGTATTGATTGATGAAAGCACCCGGAAATTTATAAAGAAAGATGCCGTTGCAAGTATTGGTTCGGAAGGACTTATGGGAAATAAAATTTTAATAATAAGTCCGGGCAAATGGGGTAAAATAGGAATTGAAAACAATGACACAGTGCAGACTGAACAGCCTATCGATATAGACGATGTTTTGATTTCACTTAAAACAACAATAGACAATACATCCAACATCACTAATGATTTATCAAAAATTACGTACAATATTCAATCCGGAGAAGGGGCAATCGGAAAGCTGCTTATGGACAGATCGTACGCGAGAAATTTTGATTCCACTTTTGTTAATTTGAAAGAGGGCTCCGCTGCTTTTAAGATTCTAATGGATAAAGCTAAATCAAGCTGGCTTCTTTGGGGTTTTTAAAATCATTAAAGATTAACCCCGAGATAAATATTTCCGGGGATTAATTAATACTTCAAGCCGGCATTAATACAGTGAACAAAAACTGAAGCACAATAAGTTTTCTCACCCAAAAGGAGTAGTTCCTTTTCCATC
>JBAYWA010000304.1:0-3165 GCA_041674325.1 Melioribacteraceae bacterium
AGCCCGGCTAGAGCGCTTGGTTTGGGACCAAGAAGTCGCAGGTTCGAATCCTGTCGCCCCGACGGTGAAAGATTGTATGAGTGTTGATAAAATTATTAACCCGTTCTTTATTAGATGTGCCCATAGCTCAATTGGATAGAGCAACAGCCTTCTAAGCTGTAGGTTAGTGGTTCGATTCCACTTGGGCATACAAGTTTGTTCTTCGAATTTTGGTAATATGGTGAGCATAGCTCAGTTGGTTAGAGCATCTGGTTGTGGCCCAGAAGGTCGTGGGTTCGATCCCCATTGCTCACCCGCAGGTTTTGTTTTACCGGCCCCATCATCTAATGGTTAGGATAGCGCCCTTTCACGGCGTCAATACGAGTTCGAATCTCGTTGGGGTCACAAACATGTTCATCAAGCCGATCTTTTGATCGGCTTTTTTATTGGTTCTAGTTTAGATTTGGATAGCGCCCTTTTACGGCGTCAATACGAGTTCTGCCAAAGGCATCCCACAAGGGTTTATAGCACCCCGGGAGAATCTCGTTGGAGTCACAAAAGCAGTTATTAGTTATTAGTGGTGAGTTATAAGTCGTTCCGCGCACCTTCCTTTCTTTGATTCTGCAGATTATTAAAAAAATAGGATAGCACTTTTCCCGGAGGCGTCAATAAGTGTACTGCCGAAGTCGTCCCTCAGAAGTTTCTAACACCCCGGAGAATCTCATTGAAGTCAATACGTGTGGTGAATTAAGCGGTTTGAGTTATGAGTTTTTTGGGGGAACTCGGTATTGCAGCCGTTTTTCGACCGCCCTTTCGAAATTAACAAATCATTTTAGAATAATTTTGGATTCTTTTTTTCATTTCGTAATTTCACACAAAAAATTTATGGCTGACATGAAAGAAGAACCGGCTTTTCTAAAAAGAGTTTCCGACAATGACGAATACATCACAGATCCTTCCAAATTAGGGAAGCGCACATTCCCCTCACTCTATTTTTTTACGCATATGCTGAGAATACTTATCTATTCTAACCGTCAGGCAAAAAAAGGGATATACGATTCCGTGCACTGGTACGATTCCTCTGTAGATACGATGGAGAGTCTTGAAAGAGCTGGAATAAGAATGCATTTCACTGGTATGAACAATATGCGAAAAGTAGATGGACCGGTAGTTTTTGTTTCTAACCATATGACAACACTCGAAACGACTGTGCTTCCCGCAATAATCCGGCCTATAAAACCTGTAGTTTATGTTATAAAGGAGGAATTAAGTAAGTACCCGCTATTTGGTCCCGTTGCTCTGGCAAGAGATCCGATTCTGGTTGGCAGGGAAAATCCACGGGAAGATTTGAGAATAGTTTTGGAGGAGGGGAGTAAAAGACTGCAGGCCGGTAAATCAATTATCATTTTTCCCCAGAAAACTAGAGCAATGGTTTTAGATCCGGCTCTATTCAATTCATTGGGGAATAAATTGGCTAAAAGGAATAACGTTCCGGTTATTCCGGTTGCGCTTATTACTGACGCATGGGGAAACGGGAATTATATAAAGGAAGCAGGTAAAATAGATCCTTCCAAAACAGTTCATATCGCATTCGGAGAGCCGATGTTGATCGCCGGAAACGGGGCTGCCGAACAGCAGTTAATAATAGAATTTATTGTCGGCAAATTCAGGGAGTGGGGAAGGCCGGATCTGATAAAACCGGAATAGGTCATTCCAAAGTATACAGCAAAGGGGATGAGAAGGCTTATTTTTAACTGAATTTTAAGATATTATAAGAAGACAATAAGTCCAACCAACTGCAAATTTTACTTCAAGTAAACTCTAATTTCAACTTAAATTTTGCATTGAATTCATCCTTTTGCTATATTGAATAAACATTCGTCCATGGAAATAAGCGCAAATGGGAATAATAAAACCAAAAAGATTGAAAACCGGTGATGTGATTGGAATAATTTCTCCGGCATCTTCTCCCGAAGATCTAACTAAAATTAACAGCGGCGTAAATTATCTGGAAAAATTAGGTTACCGGGTCGAAGTCGGTAAAAATGTCGGCTCCCAGGAGGGATATCTTGCCGGATCGGACGAACAACGGTTGACCGATCTGCATGAGATGTTCAAAAATAAATCTATTAAAGCTATCTTTTCTATCCGCGGCGGCTACGGTTCCGGACGATTACTCGATAAAATCAATTACAGTCTCATAAGGAATAACCCCAAAATTTTTGTCGGATACAGCGACATCAATGCTCTTCAGATGGCTTTTTTCAGCAAGACAGGACTTATTACATTCGCGGGACCTATGGTCGCGGTAGATTTTCATGATGAAGTCAGTTCGTTTACAGAGGAAGTATTCTGGAGAACAATAACCTCAAATAAGAAGATCGGTAAACTTCAGAATCCACGAAAAGAAAAATTTTATCTTTTGAACAAAGGACGGGCTGGCGGAAGAATTCTAGGCGGAAATTTGAGTCTGCTTAATTCACTTATAGGGACTGAATATCTTCCGAAATTGAAAGGAGCTATTCTTCTGCTTGAAGATATACACGAGGCGCCTTACCGGATCGACAGAATGTTAAATCAACTGAGACTAGCCAAAGTATTCAAACAGATAAATGGTGTGATACTTGGACATTTTGTAGACTGCGTTGAGCAGGACCCGACTAAAAAATCGTTCACACTCAATGAAGTAATTGTGGAATATTTTCAGAATCAGAAATTGCCGGTGCTCTATAATATTAAACACGGTCATATTAAGGATAATATTACTATTCCCTACGGTGTAAAATGTGTATTGAACGCTACGCGCGGATTTATTGAAATCACTGAAAATGCCGTCAGCTGATTTTTGACTATAGTTCCTCTTGGAAATGGAATCCATCCGAATGAGCGGTTATTCTCTTTTTTAAGAAAAGATCTCCGAATTCTTCCCAATTCGTTATAATTAAATGCTTAATAAGGGATATTTGTGGATGGTATATTTGTTGCCCTGTTATCCCGTAGGCTATATATAAGAATAAGTGCGTATTCAGCTAAACCGATTTTGAATAATTTGGTGTGATTGAAAAGTTGGTTTTTTAACACAGTTTGAGGATATTTTTTCTGAGGTTATTCTATTCAATGAGTCCGGATTTGCTTCTAAATAAGGAAATTTTAACGAGAGATGAGATTATTTTTCTTCTCAACCTG
>JBAYWA010000305.1:0-3154 GCA_041674325.1 Melioribacteraceae bacterium
AACGGACAGCCGCGCGAATACTGGATATTCATTGATGTATAGTTGTTCATGGAAATCAGTTCCCAGAGAGGCAGGGGAGTAGCTGTTACATTCGCCCAATCTTCCGAAGTATATGTCTGTTTCGTACTACCATTACGCAGATCATTTAAAAACAGGGGAAGCGTAATTTCGGCCTCATTAAGAACCAAATGATCAATGTCCTGGTAATATTCCGGGCTGCTGGTGAACAAAGGTCCGCCGGCAACAATTTTTGCGTTTAGTTTTTTACATCTTTGTATCACGTCATTAGCCGATTCGCTTTGAATTGACATGGCGCTGATAAAAACAAAGTCCGCCCATTGAATATCCTTGTCCTCCAGTTGATTTACATTCATATCAACTAGTTTTTTATCCCAATCTTTGGGCAGCATTGAGCCAACGGTTAAAAGCCCCAATGGCGGGAAGCTCGCTTTTTTCGATACAAATTTCAAAGCATGCTTAAAACTCCAAAAGGTATCGGGATACATAGGATAAACCATTA
Source organism: Melioribacteraceae bacterium (assembly GCA_041674325.1). Classification (GTDB taxonomy): domain Bacteria; phylum Bacteroidota; class Ignavibacteria; order Ignavibacteriales; family Melioribacteraceae; genus Fen-1258. Next base: position 521 of record JBAYWA010000305.1, read on the forward strand.
ATATTTTCATTTGCGATACCTCATAAATATTTCTTTCAAAATCAGAATTGAGAAAGAGAAGAATAAGTGCGTGAGCACGAAGAGATAAAATGATCTTTTGCTGAAAAATTTTTTTTGTTCAATTCTTTTCTCGAAAACATCAGTAACCCTGTGTTTAAACCTTATAACAAATTTATCTTCCGTTGCAGAAATATTGACAATCATTTAATTGTCCGCGAAATTATTAAATCTTATCCCGGTTCCATTATCAGTAGTTATGATGAAGCATTCAATCGGTCAAAAGGATGAAAGATGGGCTACATCTTATGGATGAGAAAATTCGTTGGGGTAAAATGGGAGTGGCTGCGCCGTATCCTGTGTGCTAACAATAGAGATACTCTGATATCAGATGCGAATTATTCTTATTCCAAAATCAATAAACTGCTTCCGATTGAGGATGTTAATTTTGATTTTAAAAATTCCGGTTTTGATCTGCTTTGCTATTTCAAATCAAAGCCGGATTCAATTTAAAACAAAGCAGACAGGCTATTTTCTGTCTTTATCTCTGTTCTGCTTGTCTTTGTTCTGATTATTGTCCCAATTTCTGTTCTTTCCGTTATTTCCATTCTGGCGGGCATTACGATTATTGTTTTCATTCCTCTGCTGTCTGACCCAGTTTTTATATTCAGGATGATTTCTGTTGGCAAAATATTTTGAGTCGCGGCTATCGCGGATTGGCTGCTGATTCCGGTTGCCTTTGTATGAAGAATATTTGTCTCTATATGAATTATGATTTTTCCAGGGAGATCTTTCATTTACTACTACTTTGTATGAATTATATAAATCATAATTGCGATAGCGCCAAGGAAGATTAGTTGAATATCTCCATCGGCCTCTGTCATTATAGTAAAAACGATGCTGTGAAACGTTGTAATAAACCTCAATGTCCGGCAGGTAATAATAACCCGCATAATCATATCCTGTAGGGCCCCAGGCCGGTTGACTATTTAGATTCAAGCTTATTCCAAAGCTTACTTGTGCACTTAGTGTGCTGGCAAAAAAGAATGCTACTATTAATGCAAATAAATGACGCATGATGGTTCTCCTTTTTACGTTCTTTCGTTCAACTATCTGAATGAAGAACGAATGTTTGACTAATTATCTAGCATGGAAATACTCTTGGAAATTGTTTTAAGAGTATCATCATTGTAAGAATAGTTTGCAATTTCCAGGCGTGTATGTAGTGCGAGCTTCTCCATAATGTTATGAATGTGACTTTTAACTGTATAAGTGGAGATACGAATTTTTTGTCCAATTTCCTTATTGCTCATTCCTTCGCTTAGATGAGCGATTACATCACGTTCACGCGATGTCATTTTGACGGAATCTTTAAGTTTAGATTTGCCTTCTCTTACCGCATAATCGACAATTTGAGAAAAAAGGGAATCTACTAATAGAGGAGGCAAAACGGTTGAACCTTCGGCCACAGTTCGGATTGTGATTAAAAAATCCTTTAGAGATGCATCTTTAAGGATGAATCCATTTGCGCCGGCTTTTACAAATTGCAGGATATCCGCCTGAACCGGAGCGAGATCCATAACTATAATTTTGGCATCCGGAAAATCTTTTTTGACAATCTCTACAACGTGTAAACTGTTTTGACTACGCAATCCTAAATCCAGAAGAACCACGTTTGGTTTTAGAAGATTTATCCTCACAAGTGTTTTCTTGCCGTCCCCGGATGACGCAATGATCACTATATCTTTATGAGGCTTTAAAACTGCAAGAATTCCGTCTCTGAGAAGGCGGTTATCCTCTATTAGCAATAATCTAATTTTTTTCATTGTATGATCTCATTGAAAACAAAACTGATTGAGATGGTGATAACAAAACCATCAAATTATCTGACTGATTAAAAGGTCAGGGGTCTGAACAAACTGCCGGCATCGAACGGCAAACAAATCAAACCCCTTGAGGAAATATTTATTTTTCATCTCTCCGCTTTAACTTCATCGGAAATAATATCGTGCACCTATTGCCGAATCAATGGCAAATCCCGGTTTAGAAGTCAACTGTAGGGATGGAACAAATTCGATAAACATATCAATGGGCGTTTCACTTGGCATCCAAGCAAGCCCGACTACTAATCGGACCGCTAATGAGTTGTAGTAACCGCCTCCTGTATTGAACCGGCCGCCGATTCCGTAATAAATCGGGAATTCCTCGGTTGATCCTACCGCATTAAATAAATGCAGCAGGTAGTCAAAATGGAAATGGATACGGCTGCCGCCATCATATTGACCATCGTATGTGCCAATCCGGTCACCGCCTATCGACCATCCGACACCCAAATCGAATGCGGAATTTTGAGATGTCCATAATTTTGCACTAAAACCTGTTGGTTCACCGATGATTAATCCCAACCCGAATGAATACTGCTGACCGCGAGACTCTCCTATAAGCAGAGTTAAGCAGGCTATAATCATTATCAATCGGGCACGTTTCAATCAAATTCTCCGTGTTAATTATTTTATAAATCTTTCTCATTAACTACCATAATTAAGATGCAACTAAATAGGATCTACATTCAATCAGTCAAAGGGATGAAAAAGGGACTACATCTTTTAGGGGGGAACATCTTATTAATTGCCTTCA
>JBAYWA010000306.1:0-3150 GCA_041674325.1 Melioribacteraceae bacterium
AACCCGATAATAAGAAGTTAATTAAAATAGGGAGTATTTATGAAGAGGGCACTCTTTCTACTGCTATTACCATTTTTACTGGCATCAACCGTTGTCGCGCAGACCGACACGACATCTGCCACACATGTCGAAATTGAAGTAATCCCATTCGAGGAATTGATGAAGATGGGAATCGATGTGGCTTCTTTTCAGGAAAAAAATATTTTTAATACTCCCTCTACAGTTTCCGTTATTGACGCCGAGACTATTAAAAGATTCAATTTTATTTCGGTTTCTGAAGCGTTAAACAGTGTGGCTGGATTTTCGGTTATGAGAACTTACCTGAAGCGGGATATTCCGACTTCACGCGGTATACTGCAGGATAATTACGCTAATAAGGTTTTAATAATGATTAATAACATTCCGGCGTGGAATGCAAATACAGGAGAAGGAAACCTAGACCGAATCAATATAAATGACGTTGAGAGGATCGAAGTGCTTAAGGGACCAGCATCAGTATTGTACGGCACAAATGCGTATTCGGGAGCAGTAAATATCGTTCTGAAGAAATCTAACGGTACCAGCGCCGGTAGTTCCTTAAAGGTCGGCGAGAACGGTCTGCTTCATGGCGGTGCGAACTTTGCCTACTCAGATCAGGACTACTCAATTTTTATCTCGGCAAATTCAGCGGTAGAGGATGGCAGCGATTATACTTTCGTAGATCAGGCTAACGTTGCCGGTCATGTAAACCAGTATATGAAGTCGAGTAATTTTACACTTAACATCGGGTATAAAGATCATTCACTATTATTCAACAGGTATAGCGTTAACGAAAGTTACCTTGGAGTATCGCCTACCTTTGCAGCCGGAGCCGGCAACGATCATTTTTTGAACGGCTATCTTTTAAACTACTCCATAAAAAATGCACTCTCATCTGAACTGCAGTTCAATGCCAAGGCCACATTCGACTGGAATCAGAGAATCCTCTCCAGAACTTTTGATGATAATACGAGAGCGGATCTTGCGGGGCAAAGGATAAACGGTTTGATAAATTTCATCTACAGTCCATCCGATAAATTTACTGTTCAGTTGGGCGGTGAATACGGATTGAAGCAGAGCCTGAAGTACAACAATATAAATGTTCAGAAAGACCTGGTTCTTGAAGAAAATAACATGAAAGATAAATCAGTATATGATGTTGCTTTATTCAGCCAGCTTGAATACGCGCTCTCTTCTCTGGATTTTCTCTTCGGTGTAAGGTATAACTATAACCAGCTCTTCGGAGGGAATATTTCATCGAGAGGAACGCTTGTCTATTCTCTGGATAACCGGAACAGTATAAAATTTGTATACGGAACATCATACCGTTCCCCTTCTTTATTTGAATTATATTTTCGTACTTCCACAAATACAGTATTCGGGAATATTGACCTCAAGCCTGAAGAGAGTACCTCATTCGAGCTGAGCTATCTGACCTCATTCAGTAATTTCTTTGTTCAGGCGCTTGCATATCATGCCGAATATACAAACAAAATATTCAGAACTACCGGAACGGTAGTATTGGAAAACGGCACATCAAAATCGAATGTTAGCGTATATACTAATGGCAATAAATTTAAAGCGACCGGTGTAGAACTGGAATTAAAATACAGTCTGCCTAAAACTCTAGATGCTTTTGTGAATTACAGCTACGTGAAGGGTGATAACGGAGATGAAATTGCATCGAACGGAAATTATAATTTCAAATATGTGCCTCAGCATTCTCTTGTATGCGGGCTTTCCAAAAATATAGGCAGTTTTGCAATTGCCGGTATAGTGAATTTCATCTCTGAGGAAGGAGCCCCCAAAAGTCAGATCGGATCACAGACAACTGTTGATTTTTCAGTCAGCTATTCTCACAGTGCGGGATCTTTTTCATTACGCCACAGTGTATCTGCAAAAAATATTTTTGATAAAACAGTACTTTATCCTGAATTCGTGAACAGAGTATTGAACGCAGTACCGTCCGGCTACAGCCGTCAGATATTCTATTCGCTGGATCTGATGATTTAACAGAACGGGATAAAATAAATTAACGAAATCACACTTCGGTAACCCGAAGTGTGATTTTTTTTAAATCCTATCTTGGATGGATTTCGGAGTAATCACCATAATCTGTCATAACAGATTATTCTTCTGAAGCCAGTCGTCATTGTAGATTGTGCTGAAATATTTATAGCCGGAGTCACAGATAAGTGTTACTATATTGGCATCGCGGTCAATTTCACGGGCCAGATTCACAGCTCCATAAATGTTGGCACCGCTCGAGCCTCCTGCAATAATCCCCTCTTCAAAGGCTATCTTTTTGGCCCAACCGAAAGCTTTTTTATCGTCTACCTTAATCATATCGTCAAGAAGTTCCAACTGGGCTGTCCGGATCAGGAATTCATCCCCCATTCCCTCAAGCAGGTAGTGCGAAGGGGCAGTCATTTTTTTATACTTGAACCAGTCATAAAAAACCGAACCGACCGGGTCGAGGCCGATCAATTTGATATCCGGATTTTTTTCTTTCAGAAATTTTCCCGCGCCGCACAAAGTGCCTCCTGTTCCAACCGCCGCAATAAAATAATCGATCTTCCCGTCCATCTGTTCCCAGATTTCAGGTCCGGTAGTCATATAATGCGCTTCATTATTATCGAGATTATTATGCTGATCAATATAGTATAGTGAAGGATCTTTCTTTGCAAGATTTACAGCGAACTGGTTATAAGAATCGGGATGTTCGGGCGGAAGTGATGCATCAACTTTCACGACATCCACACCAAGGACTTCAAGCATCTTAATCTTCTCCTTGCTGGTCGTATCGCGAATGACAATCTTCAAATTATACCCTTTCTGGCGGCAGATTATTGCCAGTCCCATGGCTGTATTGCCCGAGGAATTCTCAAGAATAGTGTCACCCGGTTTTATCTTTCCCTCACGTTCCGCTTTTTCAATCATATACTTTGCGATCCGGTCCTTAATGCTGCCGCCGGGATTCATAAATTCCATTTTAGCCCAGATGGTAGCTTTCAGTCCTCTGGAAAGATTGCCCAATTTAACAATCGGTGTTCTTCCGATCGCCTCAGTAATACTCTCGTAACGGTTATTTCTCATTTGGATTCCATCATGCAATTAAAGAATGTCCCCTCA
>JBAYWA010000307.1:0-3144 GCA_041674325.1 Melioribacteraceae bacterium
CCTATCTGGGATGTCTAAATATCATTCGGGATGTTAAGCGGCATCCAGATTTTTTTCTTTCAAAAAAATCCGTTTGAAAAACTTATTTCTGAAAAAAATCATAATTTAAGACTTCGAAAAATGAACAAATGGAGAAAAAATGAAAATAAAACCGATTTACATCTATCTCGGTGTCTTTATAGTATTCGTAGCTGCAGTTCTGTTCTTCTCGGAAACGACAAAAAAATCAAATATGCCTTCGAAAGATCCTCTGGCTCAGATGCCTGACGATGATATTCACGGGAAAATGAGATCGCAAGGAAACGGTGATATGCCGTCTAAGTCGAATTTAATGAATGACGCAGTGGAAAAGATAAATAAACTGAAATCCGATTACGAAAAAAATCCGAATGATACGGCAAAAGTCCTGCTTTATGCCGACGTTCTAATAGCACACCAGCCTGAAGAGGCAGTAAAGCTTTATAATAAAATTCTGAAAATTGATCCCAAAAGAGTAGATGTTTTACTGCAGATGACTTATGTCTCATTTAACATGGGCGACGTTGCGAAAGCCGAGGAATATAACGCTAGAGTGCTCTCCATTAATCCGAACAATTTAATAGCAAAATTTAATACCGGCGGTTTAGCTCAGGCAAAAGGAGATAATACAAAGGCACGTAGTATCTGGACGGATCTCTCTTCCAGATATCCGAATAGTGAGGTTGGGAAGATTGCCGGAGAACTTGTTAAACAGCTTGATCAGAACGCAACAAAATCTAAATAATTTTCATCCGCAATTCTATTTTCCCGGCCGGAGTTCCGGTCGGGATTCATGAATCCGTGATAATATTCGTAATAAGCTGGATTGGGATCTCCTCGAAATATAAATTTTCTATTCGAATTCCCTCCGGATGATTTTTCCATATCTCAGAAGCTGACTCCTTCCGCTGAATAAACCTCCTCTTTCCGCCGAATTTCGATCTGTCAGCGGCCACGTAAAATGGTTTCCCAAAGTAACTGGCCAGTAGAGCAAGCTGCAGGCTTCCAGTTTTATTAATAACGTTTCCATTTTTTAAAATGGTATCGGCACCAATCAGAACGCAATCTGACCTGCGAACAGATTCTGCGGCCATAGCCTCCGTTATAATTCCAACTTTTATCTTCTCTTTTAATAACTTCTTAACAAGTATCCGTCCTTCATTGCATGGACGGGATTCGCACACAGTAATTAAAATATTTCCACGACTTTTAATTCGTCTGAGAATTTCGAAGACAGTGCTGCTGTTAGAGATGGTCAAAATTGATTTTTTGTCATTCAAAAACGGGAGTGAAATTCTGAAGATATTCTCAAAGATGATCTCCTGAGAAATTCTGACTTCCCGAAAAAAAATCTTAGGCAGCTCACCTTTGCTTATCAACCTTTCAATCCGGGTGAGATATTTCTGAATATTCTGAAATGCAGTGAAATGAATCTTTAAAAGACTGGCGGTTCGTTTTACGTAAATTGGGTCATCTGAAAAATCCCGCAAATAAATATTAATCTTCCGAAGCAGTACTGAACTGCCAGATATTCTGTCGTTTAGAATTGCTTCAAGTTTTGAATCAATGGAGCCCTTCATATAGTGCTATTTTTTATACTCGAATCCTTTGATCGGTTCCCGCAGTGTGAGCACCGGGCAGGGTGCCTTACGCACAATTTTTTCTGCCGTGCTTCCGAAGAGCAGGTGTTCAACACCGGTGTGCCCGTGCGTAGCAATAATGATAAGATCAATATCTTTTTCTTTTGCTGTCTCAATTATTTCCACGAAAGGTTTTCCGGTTTTAATCATGGTTTGAACTTGGAGAGACGGATCTATTGTCCTAGCAAGATTTTTTAGTTCTTCCTCGGCACGCGAATGAAGATCAATATCGGCGGAGGGGATGGCTATTTGTCCCATGCTGAAATCAGCAGGGTAGATCATCGGTTCAACAACATATACCAGATATAATTCGGATTTGAATTCCTTAGCGAATTGGGCGGCATATTTGAGTGCGTTCTTAGAGTAATCGGAGAAATCAATTGGGGCTAAAATCTTTTTAATCATTTTAGTTAATTCCATTCTATCCTCCTTTACTTTGTTATTGATTTATGATAAAGGGTAAAATAATCCTGATTTAGATTTCTGAGGCGGGTAGTTACAATGGTGGAGATTCCGCGCAGTATATTAATTCCTTCCTTCGAGTGCTTTTCAACAAATTCATCCAGATCCGGTCTGAATAGAACAGCAAGCTGGGATTCCTTAAGTGCAATAGCCGATGCAGACCTTCGCGCGCCGTCGAGCAGTGCAAGTTCTCCGAAAAAATCACCCTGGTTTAGTAATGCAAGATCGAATCTGTCACCATACTCATCCTGTGTAATCAGAACTTCCCCTTTGATGATGATATAGAGGGCAATTCCGGGATCGTTCTGATAGAAAATATATTCATTTGCGGAATAGACTCTGTTATGAATCAATTTGATGAGGAGTTTTATCAGCTTCGAATTTAAATTCTGGAAAGGGGGCATGGAGAGTAATACTTCTTCAAGCTCGCTTTTTTCGGTAGGTGTCTTGAATAAATTTGCCCAGAAACTGTTTTTGTTCAATATATTTGGGCTGTTCTCCATAATAACCTCTCAGTTAAAAATACCTGCCTCGGCAACACGCCATATTTTCTGACACGGGAATTTATTCTCGTACAGGGCTCGTCCAATAATTACAGAATCTATATACTCGGAAGCTTCATGCTGCAATTTAATTAAATCCTGGAAACCTCCAATACCGCCGGAAAGTGTTACTTTGGTGGACGCGGCCTCGGCGACGCGTTTCGAAAGTTCGATATTAGGGCCGGTGAGCATTCCATTTGTAGTTACGTCTGTAACTACTATCCGTTTTGTCCCGCATGAGTCTAAAAATTTGGCATATTGAATGGCGTGAAGGTGAGTCCGCTGCTGTCTTCCGCGTGTTACTACTTCGTCATTCACAATATCTATTGCGGCTATCACTTTGTTGGGTGTAAATTCATCAAGAATTTTTATGAATTCACGGGGTTTCTCAAATGCCATCGATCCTATTACAACCCTTGCTATACCCAGATCGAAAGCCTCTTTTGCATCTTCAAAACTTCGTATTCCTCCGCCGAGTTCTA
>JBAYWA010000308.1:0-3138 GCA_041674325.1 Melioribacteraceae bacterium
CATACCAGGCTGACATCTGCCCGCAATCGTCGTTGCCGCAGAGCCCGTCAGGTTTTGATGTATATAAATCATTCATAATTCCGCGGACCCGTTCCTGAGTCTTCCATGCCGCGCCCGCATAATTATACAAATATGCAAAATTATGCGAGGGTTCGTTTCCGTGCGCGTATTGGCCTATAAGTCCCGAAATATCCGGCTGAAATCTTCCCTCGAGTTTGTCCGATTCGGTAAAGAGTCCGTCGAGCCGGCCGACGAAATTTTCATTTCCGCCGTGAAGCTCTATTAATCCTTTAATATCGTGCGGAACAAAAAAATTATATTGATAGGCATTCGCCTCAGTGTACTGTTGGGTAACAGCTTTAGGTTCGAATGGTGTTATCCACGATCCATCCGACATTTTTCCGCGCATAAATCCCGTCGATTCATCAAAAAGATTTCTATAGAATAAGGAGCGCTGATTATATTTCTGATAATCCTTATCCACGTCAATAATTTTTGCAAACTGCGCGATGCACCAGTCATCATAGCTGTATTCAAGAGTTTTGGATACGGATTCGTTTTCTTTATCAGCCGGCAGGTATCCGCGTTCACGGTAAAGCCTTTGTCCGTGCTGTTCCCGTTCCGCGCTCTTCTTCATTGCTTCAAGCGCGGCTTTGGCATCAAATCCGCGTATCCCTTTCATGTAAGCGTCAAAAATTACCGGGACCGAGTGATAACCGATCATACACCAGGTTTCATTTGACGCGAGTTCCCAAACCGGAAGCAATCCGATTTCATTGTATTTGGCCAGAAGTGTTTTCACAAAATCTTTAGCCCTCTTCTGATCTATAATTGTGAAGAGAGGATGTTCTGCCCGGAAAGTGTCCCATAGCGAAAACACCGTGTAATAATTAAATCCTTTCGCGGTGTGAGTCTTTCTATCCATTCCGAAATACTTTCCATCGACGTCGGTTGCTAAATTTGGGGTAATAAGAGTATGATACAGTGCGGTGTAAAAAATTTTCTTCTTATCCTCATCGCTGCTTTGAACCTGAATGCGGTTTAATTCTTTTTCCCAGGTTTTTTGAGCCAGCTGCTTTATATATTCGAAATCGAAATGAGAGATCTCCTTATGAAGATTTTTTCTGGCGCCTTCTATGCTTACGGCCGAAATGCCTATGCGTACTTTGACCGCCTCTCCGTATTTCGTTGAGAATCTCACATATCCTTTTACATCTCTCCCTTCTGCCCTGCTGTTTCCTTCATTCAACTCTCCATTAACTACAGTCCCGAAACTTTCGAACGGCTTTGAAAATTCAGCGACAAAATAGACTGTGTGTTCCTGTGCCCACCCGCGGGATTTTCTGAACCCTTCAACGCTGCTTGTTCCCGCAAATTTCAGCATCGACTCGGAATCAGAATCGAGGCCGTGTTTCAAATCGATAATTATATTGGATGCGCTGCTATTGGGAAATGTATACCTGTGCATACCCGCCCTCATTGTCGCGGTCAGTTCTGCCATGACTTTATAATCATCCAGGAAAACGCTGTAATATCCGGGAGAAGCTTTCTCGTTTTCGTGCTGAAAACGGGAACGGTATCCTTCCTGCGGCCTCTCTTTGCTTCCGGGATTAAATTTTAGAGTACCGACTGTTGGCATGAATAAAATATCTGCATAGTCGGTCGCGCCTGTTCCGCTGAGATGAGTATGGCTGAATCCCATTATCGATTTATCAGAGTAATGATAACCGGAACACCAGTCCCAGCCCTCTATTCCGGTGTCCGGAGAAAGCTGCATCATTCCAAAAGGCAGTGTCGCGCCAGGGTAAGTGTGACCGTGTCCCCCGGTGCCTATGAACGGATCTACATATTCAATTAGTTTTTTGTCCTGCGCGAATGAATACTGCAAAAAGAGAACCGCCAGCAGAAAAAATATTTTTTTATTCATGATTCTTCCGATTTTTAATTTACACTTCATGTGAAAAGGATTTATTTAATAAATAGAGAACTCGCCGGAACCGGCATCCTCTTGATTCCCGGTCCCTCGTATTCCAGTTTTAAATTCTGACTCCCGTCTTTCTCAAAATACTGAATACTAAGAGGATGTTTGCCAGCTTTAAGATTAATCTTTCCGCTTAATTCTTTACTGCCGTGAGCGCCGTCGTTATTGATTAATTCTGTATTATTTATGAAAAACCTGCTCCCGTCGTCTGAATTCAGGAAGAAAGTATATTCACCGGCTTTGTCAATCTTTAATAAACTATTTATCACCAGCCCGTAACCGTCCTCTCGGGTATTAAATTCTCTAAGAACGAGTTTATAAGCTTTGCCGCTTCTCAAAGGCTGAATGGAATTGAAATCCGGAAGGGTATTCCAAAAGTCTTCGTAATATTTATAATTCAATCCGTTTACAGACGTATCCACTACGCTTACATACATGGATATGGTGGGACTGGATTTCCCGTTTTTCAGAACGGTTCTCGCTTTTATTAATGACGGTTTCGAAATTTTAAGAGGCGAGTTATAAATTTTTGATTTTGTATCCGGCTCGGTTCCGTCAAGTGTATAAAAAATATCCGAATTCCTTACGGATTTCTTAAATACGATCGGCTTCTTATTCACCAAAAGATATTCTCCGCTTTCATCTATGGGAGTCGGTACTCTGAAATTGTAATTTTTCATTGTCAGAATATCATAATGTTTCATCATCCGGTTTTCGAAATCCGCAAATTGCCTAGATTCTTTTGGGGACCAGATAACTTCGCTGAGCGCGCACAATCGGGGGAGAAGCATATACTCGATATGGTCGCCAGTCTCTATCTGTTCAGTCCACAGATTAGCCTGCGCGCCCATAATAAATTTTGATTCGGCTTCAGTAAGTGCTTCGGGAACCGGCTCGTAGGAGTAGACCTTTTCCAAATTTGTATATCCGCCAAATGCTTTGGGTTCGCCGCTCAATCCCTGATAATGATCAAAATAGCAGTGGGAGCCCGGGCTCATTACAACATTATGCTGTGATTTTGCGGCGGCTATTCCGCCCGCGGTTCCTCTCCAGCTCATCACGGCGGCGTTCGGAGCTAATCCGCCTTCAAGTATTTCATCCCAGCCGATAATTTTTCTTCCCTTCGAATTCAGAAATTTTTCGATTCGCTGAACAAA
>JBAYWA010000309.1:0-3134 GCA_041674325.1 Melioribacteraceae bacterium
GTCGGTTATCTGCCGGAAGAGCGCGGACTTTATAAGAAAATGAAAGTGATCGATATTCTTTATTACTTTGCCGAACTGAAGGGTAAATCGGGAAGAGAAGTTCACAAAAAGGCCGATGAGTATCTGAAAAGATTTGAATTGTACGACAGACGCCTTTCTAAAGTTGAAGACCTCTCAAAAGGCAATCAGCAGAAGGTGCAGTTTATAGCGACAATTTTACACGATCCCGAATTCATAATTCTCGATGAACCGTTTTCCGGACTGGATCCAATAAACACAAATTTATTGAGGGAGATAATCCTGGAGATGAAGCAGAGGGGAAAGATAATTATCTTTTCAACCCACCTGATGGATTTTGCCGAAAAGATGTGCGATCATATTGTAATGATTGATCACGGAAAAGTGATTCTGAAAGGATCTCTAAACGAAATCAAATCCAAATACGCTCAGAAAAATGTGAGCCTCACTTATGAGGGCGATATCTCATTCTTAAACGGAAATCCGATTGTGGATAAAATCGCAAATTACGGGAACACAACCGGAATAAGACTGAAAGAATCGAATCAGGCGCAGCAATTACTGAAAATGCTTGTGGAGAGAGATGTAATGGTGAAGAAATTCGACGCGAACGATATCTCGCTGCAGGAGATATTTATTGAACTTGCCGGGCAGGAAGAAGGAACAAATGTAAAGGAGGTGCGCAATGTTTAATCAGAGAATTCTTGCCGTAGTTAAAAGAGAATTGAAAGAGAAGCTTTTTTCAAAATCGTTTATACTCACGACCGTTCTCTTTCCCCTCTTCTTATTTCTTATAGTGGGAATCCAGGCGCTCCTTCATACGAATGAAGGAAATTCGGTTATCAGTCTTATATCGGAAGACCAGAAACTTACACAGTCTTTCCAGGATGAGTTTACCGGATCCGAACTGATGAAAGAGGGGAAATACGCCTTCACTTATTATACGATGAACAGGGAGGAACTGAAACAGTTTCTTGAGACGAATAAAAAGCAGATGCTCGAAGATAAAATTACGGGCGTAATTTATATCCCGGCCTCGGCCATGAAAGATAAAAAGCTGGAGTACTATTCAAAATCCCCGAACAATATTTCACTGTCGCGAAAGCTTGACGGTCCGATAAACAAAGTGCTGATAGATTCCTATTTCAACAACAAATCGCTTTCTACCGAAGAGCTGGATTTTGCAAGAATGGGGGTCGATTTTAACGGATTCAAAATATCTAAGGAGGAGAGTATTAAAGAGGAGGGATTCGGAAGCCTTATTCTTTCTTATATATTCGCTTTTCTTCTTTATATCAGTCTGCTTATGACGGGACAGATGATGCTTCAATCCGTTATTGAAGAGAAGGCCAACAGAATTGTGGAAGTTATCCTCTCATCCGTAAGCGCCAAGGAGCTGATGACCGGAAAAATAGTCGGTTCGGCAATAACGGCTCTGATGCAGATGACAATCTGGCTTGCGGCAATTATTTCGGTGGCCTCTTCGGCCGTCTTTGCATTGCCTCCGGAAATTGTAGTTAGCATCAGCGCAAATCAGGTGATCTTTCTCCTGGTTAATTTCGCGGTGGGATTGGTTTTGTTCCTTAGTCTGTTCGGAATGGTCGGGTCGATTTTTGATAATCCGCAGGACGCGCAGTCCGGAATGTGGCCGGTGATGATGCTGATAATGATTCCGTTCTTTATCGCTATCTCTATGATGGAAAATCCCAACAGCCCCATAGGCAATGTTACCGCGCTTCTCCCGTTCACATCTATTATGGTAATGCCGGTTAAGATGACTATTGTCGAAGTTCCGATCTGGCAGCTTGTTCTATGCGTGGCGATGAATATAGCCGCCATCTTTTTGGTGTTCCCAATCGCGGGAAAAATTTACAGGGTGGGAATTTTGCGGACCGGCAAAAAACCGAAATGGTCCGAAGTAGTTAAATGGCTGAAATATAAATATTGAGAGGTAATGTTGAAGCGGCTCCGGAAACGGAGCCGTCTTGTTTTATAACATACGAATCCATATGATTGCATTTAAATGAATGAACAGGAATTATATCCCCCGTTAGTAGAGAAGCTCAACAGGGATTTTTCCCTCGAGGGAAATTCTCTCCCCGTCCTTAACGACCTTCCCATGATCAGAGAGCATCTGATAAAAAAAGTTACCGAACTGTTATCGAAAGATTATGACCGCTTTCTGAATAATCTGTACCGGATAGATGTGAATGAAAAAAAAGTAAGCGAGATACTCCGCGCTAAAGACAGAACCTCAATTCCCGAAAAACTTGCCGACCTGATAATTGAGCGCCAGCTCCTGAGAGTAAAAACACAGCTTCTCTACCGCGAAGGAAAACTGTAACTAACCCGCTTTCAACTCCTCACTTTCAAGCCATAACTATTCTCACTATTTTTGAATTGTGTCTTAGCATTAAAAGGTGATCTGAAAATGAGCGCAAAATTCTTTAAAAAATATCCGGTGATCGATTATCTCGCGATTGCTGCGGGATCGGCCATGATGGCGATTGGAATAGGAATCTTTCTTGTGGACGCAAAAGTGGTGCCGGGAGGAGTGAGCGGTCTCGCGATGGCAATCCATTATCTCACCGGATTATCTGTCGGTATGCTCATCTGGATCTTCAACATTCCCCTATTTCTCTGGGGTCTTAAAGAGCTGGGTAAGCAGTTTGGTCTCCGCACGTTCGTCGGTTTTACTCTGAACTCGCTGTTTATAGATCTGTTCCGCGGCGATATACCCGGCTTCGGCTTTATCCGTCTTCAGGATTCAGCAACTATACAAGATCTCTATAAAAACGATTTTCTCTTTTTGATACTGATTGGCTCCGTATTGATAGGCGTGGGATTGGGAGTAATATTTAAATTCAAGGGAACAACAGCGGGTTCAGATATAATAGCTTCCATTATGCATAAGCGTTACGGAATAAAGCCGGACAGGCAATAATGTTTATCGATTTTTTTGTGATCTCTCTCGCGGGAATTATTATTGAAATTAAAGATCTTTCCCCGGACCGCCCGGCGCTTGTGCTTACGTTTTACGCCATTTTTCTTCTCTTCATATCATCGCGTCTTATAGACGTTATAATTGACGGATTCGATTACGCGCGCGCGGCTTA
>JBAYWA010000310.1:0-3117 GCA_041674325.1 Melioribacteraceae bacterium
ACATCGGGGTTTTTAGGGTCTTTTTTCAGATACTGAATATATCTCTCTATCGCTTTCTCTTTCATCCCTGAATCGTTATAAAGATGCGCTAGCTGAAGCAGCGATTGCCCGTCGTCAGGATTCTGATCAACAAACGTCTGCAAAGAATTAATCTGTTCAAGATTATTCAGATCAACACCGGCATGCGGATTATTCTGTGCGCCCTGCTGCGATGTAGCGGAGATCTGGGGCGAATCGAATACTCCGGACGAGTAGACCAGCAGCCCGCCGATAATAATCAAAGTGAATACAATGTAAAAAAGTTTTGTTGTGGAGATAGCGTTCACCTGAACTTTCGTTTCGGCTGACGCGGAATTTTTATCGGCTTTTGATCCTTTATTTTTGGTTTGTTCGGAATCACCGGATCCGCGGTTTTTTTCTTTGCCGGCTGCGGAAACTTCTTTTCCTTTTACGGCTACACCGCATCCGGGACAAAAATTCATTTCATTTGTTAACTCATCACCGCAGACAGAACACCTTAACATTTATTTCTCCTCTCCAATTTGCTCTGTTTCCTCAAAATTATTTTCCTTCATTCCGGCATCCACCGCAGACTTGAAATCTTTCGAGAATTTAAACATCGGAACATAGTGATCTCCAACATAGACTTTTTCTCCGGTTCTGGGATTTCTGGCATACCGGGCTTTTTTCTTTTTAACGCGGTAGCTTCCGAAGCCCCTGATTTCAATACCTTTCCCTTCACGCAAGGCACCTATAACCGTATTCAGAAATCCTTCCACAATTGCCTCCGTTTCCAGTTTGGTAAGTCCGGTCCCGGATGCAATTTTTTCTACAATATCCGCCTTCGTCATCTCTAACCTCTAATTTTTAAGTGAGTTACAGATAAAAGTGGGTCGAAAAATATTAAAAAGATGCGTAAAAACCAATTAATTATACACTCTTCTCCTCTAAACGTGAAATCAATCTCAAAAATTGTGAATTGACCCATTTTAAGACAGATTAAATCAGTATAACCTTATAAGAGTGTTGAAAATACACTCTATTCATTGTTTTTGCATTGGTACACCGTTTGTTAATTAAAAATCAATTAAAAGGCATTAGAGATGACCCTGTTACCGATCATATATACGAGTTTATTGATATTCTCGGCTTTATTTACATTCGTTTTGATTATTTCATATATCTCCTATAAAACGAAAACGAGAAATGATTTGCCTCCCTATCTAAGGAATTTTGATCCTAAAGGGGTGCGTGTAGCGGTACAGCCTGCAATTTATAATAATGTGAATAGCGCAAATACTCAGTATCCCAGGACAAATCAGGTTAAAATTAAAAAAGTGTCGCCCAAGGCAATTGAACTGGAGAGATCAAATCATAATTATAATAAAGCTATTCAGGAGATCCGCAAACGCGCCGGAGGTGTTAAAACACTGCCGGAAAACTTATCGGACAAAAAATACAGACAGACCGGCCGGATAGAGAACTACCAGTCGAATTCCAAAAGCAAATTCGGACTTTCTTCCGAAAGACTCATGATTATGAATAACAGTGAGCGGTTTCAAACAAGTATAAATAATCAGACTCCCCGCAAAAAAGCCGAAAAAAGATACACGGATCACAGCGATGTTAATGTCCTTCATTTTTACAGTGACGCGCCGGATATCGATCTGGTCACACTATTGACCCCCCAGATTAAAAGTGCAATGTAATACCCCTTCTTAATTGCCCGATTGTCGCAATCACTATTATTTTATATTTTGCACAATGGAATTAATCCCGATCATATATACCGTACTGGTGATAGTTGTAGTTCTGACTGTGATCACGTTGACTTTCTCTTATATCAGCTTCAGGGTGAAGCAGAAAAAACACGATTCCGAAAGAATTGCAAAAACAGAATCTGTAAAATTTGAACCGGTGCAAAAAATCAGACCCGTTCCTGTACATTCTCCCCACAAACAAACATCCGGAAAAGAATCCCATACCCCCGCAAAAAAAGTTAAAGTGCATGAAAAGCCGTCGCGTAAAACCTCTTCCAAAGAGAAAAGCAGTTCAAAGAGCAAAGGACATGTAACACGCAGCGACCGGATCTCTGTGATGAAAAATCTCTCGACTTCGGCGACAAAGGAAGAACCCGTCAAAAAACCGTATGCGAAACCCGATAAAAACAATTCAAAGTCGCTCGGAGATGACATTCTGGATAAATATGTGGAAGAAGAGGATAAGAATTTATTCACGCTGAAAGTCAAAGATAAAAAGAAGAAACCGGAGTAGCCGTATTCAATCCGGAAAACCGTATTTTTTAACACCGGCAGCCGCAATTAATACTTCTATATGAAACCCGCGAATACTTTATATATTAAAAATATGGTTTGTAACCGCTGCATCAAAGTAATCAAGGAAGAGTTCGATAAACTCGGAATTGTAATAAACAAAATATCTCTGGGTGAAGTTGAAACCGAACAGCCGGTCTCATCCCTCCCGATGGAAAAGATCGTTAAAATTCTTGATGAGAACGGATTCGAACTGATCGAAGATAAAAAAGTTAAAATTGTTGAAAGGATAAAAAATTTTCTTATTAAGATTATTTATGATGAATCTTTTGTTCTGGACGAGAACAAAAAATTTTCGGCGCTGATTGAGAAGGAGCTTGGCCTCGACTATAATTATCTGAGCGGGCTATTTTCGGTGCAGGAAAGTATCACAATTGAACATTTTATTATTCTGCAGAAAATTGAGCGCGCAAAGGAGCTGCTGAAATACGGCGAGCTTACACTGAGCGAGATTGCCTACAAACTCGGTTACAGCAGCGTTCAGCATCTCTCCGGCCAGTTCAAAAAAATAACCGGCTTTACAGCCAGCCAGTTCAGGTCCATAACCGATAACATGCGCAAGCCGCTCGATAGAATAGTCTGATCTTTACATCCTTCACCGTTTTAAATCAAATTCAGTAAAGTTTTATAACACATTTCCGGAATTATATAACCGCATTTCCCGTCCGGCGTCTATTTTTACACTGTCAATTAACTTTAAGGAGAATTAAAATGAACGAGAAAGATTTCATAATAGAAGGAATGAGCTGCAATCATTGCGTAATGGCGGTTAAAAAGGAATTAT
>JBAYWA010000311.1:0-3114 GCA_041674325.1 Melioribacteraceae bacterium
CTTCCCCCAAATGGTAGACACAGAAAAAAAGTATTAAATTACTTTATAGGAGGTGTCTATGGAAGTAAAAGAGAGAAGAAAATTCAGTGAAGAATACCGTCAAGATGTAATTAACATGTTGAAAACAGGAGAGAAGACAGTCAGAGAGGTATCGAGGGAATTAGGGATAGCCGAGCAAGTAATTTACAGGTGGAATAAGCGGTATCGAGGAAAGACCAACCAGGAAGAGAAAGTAAGTGATCAAGAAAGAGAACTAAGGGAACTGAGATCAAAGTTGGCAGATGTCACGGAGGAGCGTGACATATTAAAAAAGGCTGTAAACATCTTCTCAAAACAAGGGAACTTGAAGTAGATAAGTTTCTGGAAGAAAACCAAGAAGAACATGCAGTTGAGAAGATGTGTAGGGTGTTGGAAGTAAGCCGCAGCAGTTATTACAAACGAAGTGTGCGAATAAAAGGGAAACGATTTACTGAGAACAAAAGACTGGTTGAAAAGATCAGGGAAGTCTTTGAAGAGAGTAAAGAGCGTTATGGGAGTCCAAGAATAACAGCGGAGTTGAGAAGAGAAGGTATTGTTTGTAATAAGAAGCGAATAGCGAGATTAATGAATAAAAACGGCATTGCGGCAAAGATCTTCAGGAAATATCGGAATACAACAAACAGTGATCATGAAAGGGAAAAATCACGGAACATACTAGGAAGAGAATTTAATAGGCAAAGAGCCAATGAAGTATGGACGGGTGACATTACCTACATCAGGACGGAAGAAGGCTGGTTGTATTTAGCGGCAGTGATGGATTTATACTCAAGGAAAGTAATCGGGTGGCAGTTGGATAAACGAATGAGCTCAGACTTAGTCGAGAAGGCATTACAGAACGCTTTGATGGATCGCAGAATAGAGCAAGGAATAATTTTTCACTCAGATCAGGGGATACAGTATGCTAGTGAAAGCTTTAGGAAAATACTGAGAGAAAACGGGTTCATCCAAAGCATGAGCAGAAAAGGAAACTGTTACGACAACGCAATCACAGAGACATTTTTCCACACATTGAAGACGGAACTGACGAGCAGGATGAAATATAGGACCAGAGAAGAGGCTAGACGAAGCATCTTTGAGTACATAGAAATATTTTATAACCGGAAGAGATTACACTCAGCAATCGGCTACTGTCCGCCGGTTGAATATGAAAAACTAACTTAACTAACTTAAAAATCTGTCTACTTTTTGGGGGGAAGATCACCAATCACCGGCAACTGATGACTGACCACCGGCAACTCAGAACTTAGAACCAAGAACTCAGAACCAATAACTGTTCAATAGCTCATCGAATCTATCTTTACCTTCCCTCTGAATATCCAGTAGATACTTACAGTGTACGTCAATACAAACGGTACGCCAATCATTGCTATAATCAGCATAGTATTTAAAGTATTCTGCGATGATGACGCGTTATATACGTTCAGATTATACGCGGGATCCAGGGTGGACTTGACGATATTGGGATAGAGTCCTATTGCGAATAGTGATAAAAGAGCGGCGATGCTAGCGCATGATGAAAGAAACGCTTTGAATTCCTTTCCGAGATGGATCTCTCTTGGAATATTAGCCACCGCAAGCATATTCAGAAGAGCAAGAATGAATAACCAGGGATGCGATTTAAATGGCTGAACCATTTCGGGGAAATAGATGAGTGTAGCCATTGTAGTAGAGATATAGCAGATCACAAAAAATATTATAGCGTTGTTAGCCCAGTTTTTAACGACTATCTGAATTTCTCCCTCGGTTTTCATGATAAGGTAGATAGCGCCGTGCATCATAAAGAGTGAAACGGTTGTAATTCCAACCATAATAGTAAACGGATTTATCAGGTCAAGAAAAGTTCCCGCGAATTCCTTATCGCTACCAACAGGAATTCCGGTAATTATATTTCCTATTGCGACTCCCATCAGAAAAGCTATCAGAATACTTGACAATGAGAATGCGGTATCCCACGCGGTTCTCCACCATTGCATCGGCTGTTTGCTTCTGAATTCAATTGCCACCGCTCTGAAAATGAGAACGAAGAGGAGAATCATAAACGCGGTATAGAATCCGGAAAATACGGTAGCATAGACGTGCGGAAACGCGGCAAAGAGCGCGCCTCCTCCGGTAACAAGCCACACTTCATTTCCGTCCCAAACCGGGCCTATAGAATTGATAAGTATTCTTCTATTGTCATCGCCTTTCATAAATAGATGAAGCGACCCGACTCCCAGATCGAATCCGTCCAGAAT
This sequence comes from Melioribacteraceae bacterium, assembly GCA_041674325.1. Lineage (GTDB taxonomy): Bacteria > Bacteroidota > Ignavibacteria > Ignavibacteriales > Melioribacteraceae > Fen-1258. The sequence continues at coordinate 2,274 of JBAYWA010000311.1, forward strand.
GGCGTAGCCTGTCAAAAGGACACCGATAAGAACGAACCAGATACTATTCAGATCAAAATTGAATTCCATTTTTTCACTTTTGGTTATTTGTGAATATCATTTTTTGTTTTTCATACTCTGACGGAACCAGGTCGGTTTCCATCGGTCCGTGCTGTATCTTCTCGTTAAGAAGATAGATGAAGAGTACTAGGAGAAGCGCGTAAATTATTGTAAAGAGTATCAATGAAAAGATAACCTGATTAGCTTCGACGGCTTTTGAAAGCGCGTCCGACGTTCTTAATAATCCGTATACAATCCAGGGTTGTCTGCCTACTTCGGCGGAGAACCATCCAAGCTGATTAGCCGCCTGCGGCAGAAATACCGAAAGAACAAAGAGGCGCAACAGCCATTTTTTCTCGAACAGCGAACCGCGCCATAAATAAAACAATCCTATCAGACTCAGCGCGATGAGAGTAAATCCGATTGCAACCATCAGATGATAAGTCTGGAAAACAAAATTCACCGGGGGGATTCCATCCTTTTTAAACGCGTTCAATCCTTTTACAGGAGTTTCAAAATCGTTATGTATAAGAAAGCTGAGAAATTTAGGAACTGCGATTCCGAAATTTACTTTCTGACTATCTTCATTCACCCAGCCGATGAGGTACATATCTGCGACTTTATTTGAATCGAAATGGGCCTCGTAAGCGGCCAGTTTTGCCGGTTGATTTTTACTGACACCCACCGCGCTGCTGTGTCCGGTTATTAACTGAAATAAAGAGGCGAATACCGCAATGCTCAATCCCACTTTAAATGATCTGACGGCAAAATCTGTATGCTTCTTTTTTAAAAGGTAGAATGC
>JBAYWA010000312.1:0-3113 GCA_041674325.1 Melioribacteraceae bacterium
TAGGGCAGGGCGATCAGGAGGAAAAGTTAAAAGAATTATGGGGTAAGAGCCGCTGGAAAACCGATATATCATTCAGGCCATTTCTCCCGTTTGATCAGCTTTTCAACGAAATTAAAAATGCAAAATATTTCTCGATGTCTTCGATATGGTATGAAAATGCCCCGATGGTGATATTGGAGGCCTTCGATGCCGGATTAATTCCGCTTGTCCCAGATTTCGGGGGGATGAAGGAAACAGTGGAACAGGTGCTCAGATTCGGGAGAACCTACAAATCCAATGATCTTAAGTCCTGGAAAGAAGAAATTAATTATCTGGAAAAGAATTACGCGGATGAATATGCGCGTCTGGAGAGATCCCGGGGGATTATTGAAAAACTTGGGACAGAGAACTATCTAAAGAGAATTTCGCATGAATATTCGAAATTAAAGGGGCGGAACTAGGTTGCTGAGAACCTAACTCTTATTAAGAATGCGCCGAGGCAGAGGTCGAAAAATATCCGCTTCAGGTTATAAGAATAGAAATATGATAGTTATATTTGCCAATCATTTTTCGAGATATAGATTTTAATTTTATGAAAGTACTCATCGTAATCACAAAATCCGAAATTGGCGGAGCGCAGGTCTTTGTGCTCAATCTGGCGCGGTCACTTAAGAATAGAGGCTGCAGTGTTGAGGTTGCAGCAGGGGATGGCGATTATCTTTTTGGGGAGCTGCAGAAAGAAAAAATTCCTTTCCATTATCTGAATTCCTTAAAAAGAAATATCAGCGTTCTGAAATCATTTTACTTCATCTATGATTTATATCGTCTGCTTAAGGTGATGGATTATGACCTTGTTCATCTTAACAGTTCGAACACTCTGATCGGCGCAATTTCCACTTTCTTCCTGATGAAAAAACCGAAAACCATCTTTACATTTCACGGGCTTTCATTTATAGACAAAAACTATAAGACAAAATTTTATATTAAATTCCTGGCAAAACTTTATTTCAAAGTCTTCCTTAAAACGGTTGATAAAACTGTTTTTGTAAGCAGTATTAATTATGCGGAATCCATAGAAGCCAAGATTGTAAAGACAGGCGAAGTTATCATCAACGGTCTTGATGAAGTTAACATGCATTTTCTGAATAAAAATGAAGCCCGCGATTATTTTTCCGGTAAATGTAAAATGAATCTCGATAATAATTTCTTGATTGGCTCAACCGGCCGTTTGGCCTATCAAAAAAATTATGAGTTTCTGATTGAAAATTTTCCTGCAATCAAGAAGCGAATACCCGGTGTAAAGGCTATTATCATCGGCGATGGCCCCTCCTTTTCAAAATATAAGCGGCAAATCGTTGAAATGGGACTGGAGAAAGATCTGTTTTTAGTCGGTTCTATTAAAGATTCATACCGTTATATAAAAGCGTTCGATGTATTTACCCTTCCTTCCAGATATGAAGGACTATCGATTAGCCTAATCGAAGCTGTTATCGCGGAAATCCCGATTCTTGCCTCGAATGTAGGCGGGAATCCGGAGAATGTTGGGAATTGCGACAGGCAGTTATTTAATCTTAATGATTCTGATGACTATATAAATAAGCTTTTGGTAATTAAAGACGACAAAGAATATTTCACTAAATATAATGCTGCGTTGAAAAGTAAATTTTCTTTAGAATACATGGTTGACAGTTATCAGAAATTGTACGAAATGCTGATTGCGCAAAAATCATAGTACACGAAAAACATTTAATATATTACAAGTATATTTTATTCATTTATTTAATTCAATTCTTTTGAATGAATAAGGAAAGTGTATATCGAAAAAGTAACTAAAAATGTTTTTTCGCTTTCACTGGGACAGCTCGCCTCGAATCTCCTGAATATGGTAGCGATGGTTGTTGCTATCCGTTTTCTGGGTAAAGAAAGCTTTGGCACCTTCAGTTATCTGCTCGCGGTTGTGGGGATACTCTCAAAATTTGTTGATTTCGGTATTGAGCCTATCGTATTCCGCGAATTCTCAAAAGAAAAGGAGAATTATAAACTTTTCAATAGCGCGCTAACACTTCGTCTGACGATTTATCTGATTCTGGCTTTTGCATTTAACATTGCCGCGCCGCTGCTCGGTTATTCGGGACGGGAAATTCTGCTTTCGAATATTCTCTTTACAACGATTGTTCTCTCCGCAAAGATGGTAAACTTCCGCGAATTGCTATCAACACCGTTCAAGGTTAATCTTAAAATGCACTATCCGATGACTCTGGCTGTGCTCGATAACCTGGTTCTGCTTCTGATGGTTGCATTCATTCCGTTCATGAAAGACGAAGTTTTGTTTTTTGTTATCGCCTATGCTGTTTCAAATATCCCGGGATTTATTCTCTCATTCTATTATCTCAGGAAAAAGTATGATCATAAATTCAGTTTTACTCTCGACCGCGGAATGTGGCTCTTAAAAGAATCTCTGCCTTTATTCGGATTTGTTATTCTTACAGCTGTCTTCATGCAGATTGACATCGTAATTCTCAACTACTTCAAAGGTCCTTCCGATGTCGGAATCTATTCATCCGGTGTCAGATTAACTGCCCCGCTGAGCATCATTCCCGGCGCGATTGTCACAACTGTATTCCCGATACTTATGAAGAGAATGTCGGATCAGGTGAGTTCGGATTCGTTATCTAATCTCGTGATAAAACTTTTGTATTTCATTTCGTTTGTAATTGCGGCTGTCTTTACATTTGAATCAGCAGCCATCGTAAAACTGATTTTCGGTCCCGAATATTCCGCAGCGTCTCTTCCGGCATCTATTCTTTACTGGTGTCAGATCTTCATATTTTTCACATTTTATACTTTGGCGGTTTTAATAGCTAAAAATCATCAGTTCTATAATTTCCTGTTCGGCGCTATTCAGGTGATTGTAAATCTGGGGCTGAATTTTTTACTCATTCCGCAGTATTCATTCCTGGGGGCATCACTTGCCAAACTGATTGCAAGTTTTGCCTCATTTGTCTTTATCCTGATAGTGATAAGCAAACTTGGTTACAGGCCTTCAATAGGGAGATACAAAGTTATCATATGGTCATTCGTTATCTGCGGAGTGCTGTATCTGCTCTCATTGCTACCCCTGCTGGCATACCTGA
>JBAYWA010000313.1:0-3112 GCA_041674325.1 Melioribacteraceae bacterium
AGCCATACTATGTACTGGGAATATTTGCTCTTTAATTCCGAAGTGTGATTTTCCACTTTTGAAATTTCTTCTTCTATATTTCCAATCGCTTCAACTTTTTCCTTCTCCTCGGCCAAAAGATTATTCACCAGTTTATTCAGAAGCAGATTCTGCTGATTTATATTTTCCAGCGACTTCAGAGATTCCCGCTCTTTTTTTGTTTTCGACTGAAGCTCGTTCTGCAGCGCGGCAATATCTTTCTTGATTCTGGAAAGTTCCTGGTTTTTTAAACGAAGTGTGTCGGAGGACTGCCCATTAAGGGAAGAAACCGTGAGAATGAAGAGAGCCGCTAAATATTTACCACTCAATAATTTTTGCATCGCTTGGAATTTCAAGTTTAAGATCACCTATTCCATTATTTATTTCGATCTTTTTATATTCAATCCGGATCCTCTGATTATTCAAATAATCATCAAAAACAATTTCGGAAGGGACCGGAATTTCATCGATGATTCTGAAACCCGAAAATTTTGTAGTCAGCAGATTTTTCCCTTTCATATTGTTCTGTTGGAAATTTCTAATTTCCAGCCGGTCGTTCTGAATAAAATATGAATTGGACTTACTGGTGAGAGAATCGTTGTAGGTCAGAGTTAAAAGATCATCGGTTGATTCAAAAGAATCAGGCTCTTTCATCAGTTTATCTGATAAATTCACGGAGCCGGAAGCAAGATCCATCAGATCATCGAATGCAATATCAACTTTCAGAATATCCTTCATTATACCGGCTCTCATTTTGCCCTTATAAACAGTATTATTTATTGCGTCGTAGAATAAAAAATTGTTCCGTGTAATTAACGCGTATGCAAGATCGATTCCGAACGGGCCGTAAAATGCAACCTTTATTGAATCAGGTTTTTTAATCTCAACAAGAAAACTGCTCTTGGTGTCCATCTCCTTTGTTTTGATTGAAATCTGGCCTGACCCAGAAAAATTTTTGATCTTTCTCCTGTTAGCTTCCAGCCGTTTAACAAGCCTGTCCGGCGCTATTGTTCTCTCAATCTGTACCGGTTTAGCGGGGACGCATCCTTCCAGAAATAGATGAGATATGAACACGATTGCAGCAAGAGCCAAAAAACTTTTTCTCACAATTCTCCCTTTTCAATTTTATTCCTGATCTCTATTTTGGTCGAATCAAATTCGAATGCTTTTTTCCAAAGTTCCACCGCCTTCACCCTGTTCCCTAGTTTAAAGTAGACATCTCCCAAATGATCGACAAGCGTTGCGTTTTTATCTTCGATTTTAGTAGCTTCTTCAATATGCTTCTTTGCATTTTTAAAATCACCAAGTCTGAAATAGATCCAGCCTATGGTGTCCAGATAAGATGAATTCCCAGGTTCAGAGGCGATTGCTTTTTTAGCCATCTTTAAGGCTTCGTCCAGACTTTTTCCTCTTTCAGCTAAAGAATATGCGAAATTATTAAGTAAGAGAACATTGTTTGAATCAATTTTTATTGCTTCTGTATAAAGTGAGTCGGATACCGGATAATCCTTCCTTGATTCATGGATCATTGCTATGATACTTATTACTTGAAGGTTTTTGGGTTCAATGGTCAATGCTCTATTCAGGGTAACCAATGCTTCGTCATCTTCTTTCAATTGATTAAGAGTAAAGCCGTATGCCGAGAGTGCTGTCATATCATTCGGATTCAAATTAAGAGCTCTCTTTAAGGCTTCCTTCGCTTTGAGATGCTGATTATCCGATGAAAGAGACAATCCGTATATCAGATTGACGGCAAAATCGTTCGGAAATTTATCGGAAGCGGCGCTCATAAATTCAATTGATTCTTTATACCTTCTTGAATCGAACAGTATTCCGCCGAGACGTACCCAGACCTGACCATTCCATTCGGCAAGTTTAGCAGCCACTTTAAGATATTCAACAGCCGCGGAATCATTTCCTCTGCGGACTTCAATCTCTCCAAGGTACGCATTTACCTGCCAGTCCACGGTATCACGATTGATCGCTTTAAAGATCTCTACTGCCGGATCAAAAGCGGAAGAGTCTTTCTCCCCCTGAAGATAAAACGCTGTACCAATCCGGATCTTATTTTCAAAACTAATTTCGGGGATCTTAATCAATTTTATATACTGTGCCCCCGCTTCTTTCCATCGCTCCTGCTGAATAAATGCATTTCCTCTCAGTTCTATCAGATTCGGATCATCAGGAAAACTTACCTGGGCTTCATCTATAAGTCTGAACGCACTATCATATTTTTTGGTTTTTATATATGATTCGATAAGCAGTTTTTGCAGCTGAAGATCCGAGGGATTCATTGCCAGCAATTCTTCTACTGTTGTTATAGTTTCATCAATATTCCCGAGCCTTTCATTAATATCGGCTATTTTAATCAGCACATTCCATTCCGGTCCCAGCAGATCTATAATTTTTTTGTAATAGAAAAGAGCAAGGCTTGGCTTGTTGGACTCACTGAGTTGTGCAAGATTATAATATGCTGTAACATTAGCCGGCTCCAAATTCAGGATTTTCCGATAAATAGTTTCGGCTGAATCGGTTAGATGCGAAGCGGAATAGATTGTGGCGTGGAGCGTAAGGAACTCGACATTGGAAGAATCATCCTCTACGGCTTTTTTAGAATAGACCAGAGCAGAGGATAATTTATTGATTCTATAATAGTTCTTTGCGAGACCGTAAAAAATTCCCGGCTGCGGGTCGAATTTAACAGCTTCAAGAAAACGAACAATCGCCTCATTATATTCTCCTTTTATCTCGAATATAGATCCTTCAATAAATAGAGATTCAGCTTTCTGTTTATCAACCAAGTTTTTCCGCCCATCGGGGACTGTCTGATTTACTATTCCCGGAGAACATGAAACAAGAAATAGAGAAGTAAGTATTACCGCAATTTTATTTATCATAGCACTTCTTTGTTTGGGTCAAAAAATAGTTTTTAACGCTTTGATTAACAAGTGCAAAGATTGATACGACGGCGTCATTTATCTATCTTTGCGGGGAAAAATAATTCTGTGGCGATGAACGTTTTTGATTTAGCAGTGTCTTATAAATGGAAATACGATAAGGGATTCGTGGATCTTATTGAATCTCAATTTCAAAA
>JBAYWA010000314.1:0-3107 GCA_041674325.1 Melioribacteraceae bacterium
ATCCATATTGACCATCGATTACGGTTTGTTCATCTTTATCCTGGATTGTATATCGAATGCGCAATTCTGAATTCGGCATCGGTTTAACCGTATAATAAAACAGATATTCACTACCGCCCGATGAAAAGGGGAATTTCTCGCTTGTAAATGGAAATTTGAATTGATCATAGTAGAAATGGAGTATCCCGTAATCAGTTTTCAGTTTCAATCCTGAATAAAATCCGGTTTCATTCTGGGTGCCGTCCTTTTCGCCGAATCCATTAGTGTGCAATCCCCAATATTTTACGGGATATTTTCTGAATGAGAAGAGGAGAGAAAAGTTTTTACCGATATTGAATTCGGCGCTGTTAATTGTCGCGATCGATCCCGAAGCGTAGGAACTTTCGCCGCTTATTGAAAGACGTTTTAATAAGATATTATAACCGGCGGAGAGGTAACTGAATCTGCTACCGGACGGATCAATTCCGGTTAGGCTTTCAAAGCTGTTGCCGTACTCTGTATTGTAATAAAGAATTCCCAGTGAGGCATCTTCTCCAAATGAGTAATCAGCAGACAAGCCGAAAATTTTCTCGCTTATAATTTTCCGGTGATCCGCCTCATTCTGATTTCTGTGAAAGCCGTCGAGTCTTATTGAAGTGATCTTATTAGTGAGAGGATCTAATGATCCGTCAAGTTTTTTATTGGAAATGAACGCATAGAGATTTGCTCTGGCAATCGAAAACTGAACAGCTCCTCCGCGAAGAAACATATTTTCATCCGTGCTAAGGTAGGGAATTATCCCTTTTCCACTCCGGGTCAGTAGCCGGATTGTTTCAATTCCCTTATTTATTGAATAGCGGCTCCAGAGTGCGAGCCCTTGTCCAAATTCGAACAGATAATCGCCGACGGCAATATTTTTTATGAATCCGATATCGCTGGCGTAAAGATGAAAAGTGGTAAAATCGTTTATCGGTTTTTCCCCGGGATCTTTCTCGGTCAAAATTCCGATTCGCAGCTTTTTATCTTTTCTGATTATCAGCCGGTTATAGAATTTTAAGTTTGACCCTTCATACTTTCCCGTTTGATATGCTTCTTTCTTCTGGAGGTCATTAATAATTCTTGTGCGAAATTGAAGATCCATATCTTTCAAATTACCGGTAAAAGATTCAAAGAACGAGGGCTCGCGTTGCTCTTCGAAATCAATGAATGGAAGAATCCTTTCAATCAGATCGGGATTAATCCCCTCAGCGCCGGATAATTGTTCCGCGGATCTGATTCCGCCCGTTAAATTCCTGTGGCGGATAATTGCAGAGGCGGACTGACGGCTAAGATAGGGGATATGCAGCAGATCATTTATTGACGCACTGTTTAACCTGATCCTGTTTTGTGACAGATATTCCAGCAGATCATAAAATTCCAGATCCTCCTTTTCCGCCGAGGCATCCTCAAGCAAATCCTCCAGATCAACGGTCTTTCCAGAAGTGTCGATCTGCGGATATGAAGCGGATGTAAAGGAGAAAAAAACTATTACAAAGACTAACAAAAATATCATTTAATCATCTAGTAAAATGAATTATCAATCCGAATTGATGTGTTAATCCAAGATAATTATGTGAGGTAATTGCATAATCGAATTGAATAATTCCGGCAAGTACCCCAATCCCGCCGCAATATGTATCCGGTTCGTCGGAAACTCCGCCCCTCAGGATTAAAAAACCGGTGATGGCATATTCAACTCCGAGTCTAAAAGAGGGATTGAATCCGATCTCTTTTTGAATGGCCGCAGTGAAAGAAATTTCCTTTACGAATCTAAGATCAGTCCCGAGCCAGAACAAAGTTGGTTTTTGATTTGACCCGTCTGCAATGGATTCTCGTGTTATATTTTGTGCCGTAAAGCCGATACCGATTTTGCTGCCGAGCTTTATGGACCCTCCGAAATTGAAAAGCACGATGCCCTTGCTTCCGTAATTCCTTATTGAAATATTCTGATATACAGATGTTATTCCGAGTGAGAGATTTTCCGCTATCTTTTTTCCGAAACCGACAGCGATGTTCGTTTCTTTATAAAGATCGAAACCGTATATGCTGAATCCGGCTCCAAATGATCCGGCCGCGGTTGGTTCGCAGTAGGAAGCAAAGGCTGTAGAAAGTTCTTTGATGCCGTACGGGGCGGGTGAATAGAACAATCCGACTTCGCGATACTGAATCAGGGCAAGTCCGGCGGGGTTATTGAATAGTGCAAAAACGTCATCAGATGCGGAAATGTTTGAGTGCGCTAGCGCAATTTGTCTTGCCCCGGGATTGATCTGAGCGAAACATAAATTGAATAAGAAGAGTAAAACAAACAAAGTTGCTAAAACTCTTTTCATACGGAGGAAACTTATGTTATTGTTTAATTTTTTGCAAATCTATATCTTGAAATCTGAAATATCTCTGGAGTTCAGGCAATGAAGAAATTCATCATCGCGATATTTATAATATTAATGCCGGTATTAACACCCGCGCAGGAACTGGATGCTACGGTAACGATTACGGTGGAACAGCTTCCTACGGCTTCTCGCGAAAGGCTGGATAATTTTGCCAATCAGGTGCGCGATTATCTGAACAACGCCAAATTCACGCGTAAACCGTGGGAAGGGGAGCCGATTAAATGTTCCTTTGATATATTTTTTACGGCATCCGGGGATGAGACTACCTATTCTGCCCAGCTGGTAGTCACAAGCCAGAGACCGATCCAAGGAACAAAATTGAGTTCTTTGATGATGAGCGTAATGGATAACGCTTGGAGTTTCAGATACGAAAAAAATCAGGCGATGTATTTCAATCAGACTGATTTTGATCCGCTTACCAGTCTGCTAGATTATTACGCTTATCTGATAATCGGTTTCGATTTTGATTCGTTCGGACCGCTTGAGGGGACAGAATACTTTCAGAAAGCGCTTGATATAGTTGTCAAAGGCGCGAGCAGCCAGTTTTCAAAAGGATGGCAGCTTGAATCTAATGCATACAACAGACGCGCATTAATAGATAATCTGCTTAACGCCAAATATCAGCTATTCAGGCAGGATTATTTCGACTATCATTATAACGGACTAGATCTTTTTTATTCGAAAGATCAGAAGCAGACC
>JBAYWA010000315.1:0-3103 GCA_041674325.1 Melioribacteraceae bacterium
AGTATGCAGTGCTTGCCGATAGTTGTGCTGCCGGCAACTCCGCTTTGTGATGCAATTGCCGTATTATCTCCTATTACTACATTGTGCGCAATTTGAACAAGGTTATCTATCTTAACACCTTTTTTAATTCTTGTTGAGCCTAAAGCAGCGCGGTCGATCGAAACGTTTGAACCGAGTTCAACATCATCCTCCAGCACTACATTCCCTATCTGCGGTACTTTTTTGTAAACTCCCTTCTCATCCGGTATATATCCGAAGCCATCGGAGCCCACACAAGTGTTGGAATGAATAATAACATTGTTTCCGAGAACGCAGTTTTCGCGGATCGATACATTAGGATAGATCAGGCAATTGTTTCCGACTAAAACGTTTTCAAGAAGTACTGAATTATGATAGACTACCGTACCGTCGCCTATAACAGAGCCTTCTCCAATCACAACATTTTTTCCGATAGAAACATTTTTTCCGAGGCGCACCGTAGGATGTACAGACGCGGCCGGATCTATTCCGCTCAGATTGATTTTGGGATTCAGAAATGCCGTAATGATCTTTTGAACAGCGACATTAGGGTTTTTAACTTCGATATAGCTGATGTCGGTTCTAGTTTTTTTAAATTCCGGACTGATGATTACTGCCGAAGCTTTCGTAGTTCCAAGAAATTTTTCGAATGAGGGGAGATAAAGAAATGTCAGCTCTCCCTCTTTTGCATCTTCGATCTTTGAAAGTCCGGTTAGCTCAATTTCGGGATTGCCGATAACAACACCGCCGACAAAGTCGGCGGCAGTTTTCAAATTTATTTTCATAAATTCTCACTTAAGTTTTGCGATGACCTCTTTGGTCAGATCATATTCTTCTTTCGCGAATAAGAACATCATATCGCCGCTTCTGTCGAAAATATAATCATAATCATTTTCTTTTGCTATCTCTTCAATTACCGTAAAGATCCGGTTCTGGATCGGCTTCATCAGCTCTTCCTGCTTCTGAAAAAGTTCTCCTCTAACGCCGAGCTTATCCTGGCGGTATTTTGTAAACTGATCTTCGAGCGCCACAAGCTCCTTTTCTATCTCGATTCTTTTCTGCTCGCTTAAAATTAATTTACGTTTGTCGTAATCGTCATATTTTGCTTTCCAGTCTCTTTCCATTTTCGAAATTTCCTCCTGCCATTCTTTTATCATGGCATCGAGTTTTTTCTGAACGTCCTGAGCGTCCGGAAGCTGTTTCATAATCGTATCGCTGTCAACGTAGCCAATTTTCAGCTGGGCATTAATTTCCTGCGTAAAAGAAACCAGCATAATCAACGAAAGAACTAATCCGATCTTTTTCATTTTATGAACCCCGGTAATTATTTTTTGCCTCGTTTAAGAAGATCGAGAACTTTATAAGTGATATCGAATTGAGCGTCGGCTTTAAGAAGAATCACGTCTCCTGCTTTGTCAAAAACAAACTGCATTCCTTCTTCTTTCGATACTTCATCGATTGCCTTGAAGATTTTTTCCTTGATCGGCTTCATCAGCATGTCCTGTTTCTGGAAATATTCGCCGTTCGGCTGGCTTAATTTTGACTGCTGATACTGCTGTATCTTCTGATCCTGAGCAACGAATTGCTGCTGCTTTTTCTGAGCTTCGTCTTGCTTCATTGTTGCTGCCTGCTTCTGAAACTCCGCGTATGATTTCTGCAGTTCCGAAGACATGCTGTCAATTTCGGCTTTCCATTTTGAAACCATTCCCTCTAAATCGCTTTTAGCTTTTATCGCTTCCGGAAATTGAGCTAGAATTACTTCTGAATCAACATATCCGATCTTTAAAGGTGCTGTTTGTGTCTGTGCAAAAAGTGTTGTTGAAAAAACAATTAATGCTAGTAAGATTATTCTTTTCACATATACCTCTTTTTTAATGTTTGTTAAAATCCTTTGCCAAATTGAAAATGGAAAAGCCATTGAGGATCCTGCCCGTCAACACTTCTCCGGTCAAATCCATATCCGTAATCGAAACCGATCAATCCGATCGGATTCAGTAAAATTCTCGCGCCAATGCCAACCGAGCGTTTCAGGTTGAACAAATCCGTTTTTTTGATATCCAAATAAACGTTACCTGCCTCCGCAAAAGCAAGTAAATAAATTGGTATCGGTTCCATCGAAAGGGCTATCCTAAGTTCGGCTGTATATTTTGCCATTACACTGCTGCCTCTTACATCATTATAAACCGGATCACGCAATCCCAGTGATCGGTCCTCATAGCCGCGCAGCGGGGTAGTGGCAATTATTAATCCGTTGCCGCCCATGTAGAAATATTCAAAAGGCTGAATTGGAGTATTATTTATCAATTTCCCTATATAACCCAGATCAACTGAAGTGTAGAGAACAAATTTATTGCTTCTGAATAAGGGTCTGTACCACTCCGCCTTGAATAACAGTTTGTAATAATCCACGTTTCCGGGCAGAAAAGGCCCGCCGGAAAGTTCGCCGTTTAATAAAATTTTGGATCCCCGTGTAGGGAAGATGGGATTGTCAATGTCCGTCCTGGAAATTGCAGCTCCGATAGTATATTGGCGGGAAAGGCCTGTTGGATAATATCCTCCTCCGTCAATAACGTCATTATACTGGAAACGGAAAGTTCCTTGAACATAAAAGAAATCATCCGGCCAGGTTAATCTTTTTCCTACTCTGAAAGTCACGCCCGACTGCTGCAGATCATAGACGTATCTCTGTCTTGTATCAAACAGATCGAATCCGAGAGAAGTGGGGGTATCCATAAACCATGGTTCTGTAAATCCCAGTGAAAATGTCCTGTAGAAATTTCCCACTCCGAACTGCCAGTTGAAATTCAGAATCTGGCCTCCGCCCATTCTAAGAGGCTCGGCAATTGAAAAATTGGAAAGTGTAAAACCAACCGCGCCGCTGAATCCGAAAGCCCCGCTATAGCCTACGGAAGCGTTCAGATAATCGCTCGATTTCTCTTCCACTTTGTAAGTGATATTAACGGTGCTGTCGTTTGAAGGTCTGTAATCAACGCCGGTCTTATATAAACTTTCCGAATTGAAGTACTGCAGATTTGCAAGCTGCTGTATACTTCTTAAAATGTATGAGCGGCTGAAATAACTCCCG
>JBAYWA010000316.1:0-3100 GCA_041674325.1 Melioribacteraceae bacterium
CGCGCGGAAGGGAATGGAGAAAATCGATATATAAAAAGATAGGGGTGCTCAACTCTTCCGATCAGGCCGAGGGGGTTAAAGCTTTATTGAAAAAATATCCTTTTATGGATGAAAATAGGATTGGAGTGTGGGGATGGAGCGGCGGCGGTTCGGCAACTCTTAATGCGATGTTCCGCTATCCCGATCTCTATAAAACCGGAATGGCCGTTGCGGCTGTGGGTCACGAAAAATTATACGATACGATCTATCAGGAACGGTATATGGGATTGTTAAGCGAAAATCCGGAAGTGTACGATGAGGGCTCGCCGGTCACATACGCAAAAAATCTTAAGGGCAATTTATTGATAGTTCACGGAACGGGCGACGATAACGTTCATTATCAGGGCGCCGAATTAGTGATTAACGAACTGATAAAGCATAATAAACAGTTTACAATGATGGCATACCCGAATCGCTCTCACGGTATTTATGAAGGAGAGGGAACAACCCTTCATCTTTATACTCTTCTCACAAATTATTTGCACGATAATCTCCCGGCAGGCGGAAGATAGTTTTTCATTGCGGGGCGGCTCTATGCCGCCCTCTTTTCTTTTGGAATTTCATTCCAACTTTACCAATTTTCAGCCGGTCGTTTCTTTTCAATTGCCCGGAGTAATTTTATGCTTGTTAGACTCCTCGTCTTCTTTCTATTCTTACCGATGCTTCTCCCGGCTCAAATTAAAATCGGTCTGATTAATCTTAACCAGTCAAAAGTGACAGATCCCGAAATTCAAGCCGCGTATGAATTCCTCAAAACAAATAAATCTTTCAAGCCCGAAATCATCGGTTCAGATCAAATTCTTAATATGTTATCCAAAAAGCAGGGGAACAATTCCGGATTTTCGGTAATCTGGCTTCACCGCCCGGATACCACTGAATTGAGAAAAGAAGAAACAGATCCCGCATTAATTCATGCTGTTAAGAATTATGTTAGGAATGGGGGCGCGCTCCTTCTAACTCTGGATGCCGTGAAATATCTTAACGCGCTTGGTCTGGAATCCGAAGTTCCTTCGGTTAGATATGCCGATGCGGTTGATGACGGTTACGGCCGCAAATTGGGAATGCATTCATTCAGATACCACCCGATATTCAACGGATTGAACGGAGGCGCGTATATATTTAATCCCGCTCATGATATAAAGACCAGGCAGATCGGTTTCTTTGGAGAATCCGTCCCTCAGAACGGAAAGGTCGCCGCGGTTGACTGGGCATATATTAATATGAAAGAGGATTCACGGCTCGTCGTGGAATATGAATACGGAAAAGGTAAGGTTCTGGCAGTGGGGGCATATACTGTTTTTAACATTAAAAATAATAACCGCGCTCATCTTGAACTGTTTGCAAATAATTGCCTCAATTATTTAGCCGGAAAATTGAAGGGAGAAAAAAAATATTACTGGAATTATAAAAAGCCACTCGTTTTGCCAGGAGAGATTAAAATAGAAAAATCGAAAGCGGTTAAATTATCTGCCGCGCGCGGCTGGAATAAAAATGGGTCTCAGCTAAAAATTTCAAACCAGCATCCGGGTGAAAATTTCTGGAATACTGCCGGAGAGCGGATTCTTATTATGGGAAAGGAGCGCGGGGGAATTGATGAGATCTGGACGCACCCGTTAATGGCGCTGCGTGATTATGAAGTTGGGATATCTGGAGGGGATACTGTTTCGTGGCTGAAAAATTATTCCGTGAGTGTTGAGGTAAGACCCGAATCATTTATACGCAAATATGAATTTCACGGTTCAACACTTACCGAAATTATTACGGCATCTCCGGAAAAACCGGCGGCTGTAATTCATTACGAACTGAAAGGAACTACACGCGTAAAATTAGTCGTAAAGTTTAAAAGCAATCTTAGATTTATGTGGCCCTATTCGGAGAAAACAACAGGTTCGATATATTACGGCTGGAATGATCGGCTCAACGCGTTTTTGATCAATGATGAAAGCCGCGATTTTGTTACCATTGTCGGATCTACTCAGAAACCCGCAGAAAAAAAGATCGGGCATTTCGAGAATATTGATTCTCGCCTTAACGGAACGGATACGGATAAAACCATTGCCGCCGCTTATGCTCATTTCAATCTTAAACCAGACGACAATCTCGATATCGTAATCTCCGCTTCGAGCGAGGGAATTCAAAAAACGGTTGACGAATACCGCTCGGCCGCCTCGGATCCGGAGAAAATTTATCGGTCAGCCGCTCTCTATTCGGAAAAGTTTCTGAACAGCGCATTGATGGTTACTACTCCCGACAAAGATTTTAACGAAGGTTACAAGTGGGCATTGATAGGAAGCGACCGGTTCTTTGTTAATACGCCCGGTATAGGAAAGTCGTTGGTGGCGGGATATTCAACAACGGCAAAGGGATGGGACGGCGGGCAAAAAGTAAACGGCAGACCGGGTTATGCATGGTATTTCGGGCGGGACGGAGTGTGGAGCGGATTTGCCCTTCTCGGTTACGGCGATTTTGAAAAAGTGAAATCGATTCTCGAACTGATGGGAAGATATCAGGATCTGAACGGAAAAATATTTCACGAACTTACAACTTCAGGCGCTGTCCATTACGATGCCTCTGACGCCACGCCCCTCTATATAATTCTTGCGGGAAGATATCTGCGGAATACGGGCGATCTGAAATTCATCAGACAGAATTGGCCGCATATTAAAAAAGCAATCGACTTCTGCTACTCGACCGATACGGATATGGACCGGCTGATCGAAAATACAAACGTGGGGCACGGCTGGGTTGAAGGGGGAGGACTCTATACAGCCCATACCGAAGTGTACCTGGCCGCATGCTGGTCGGAAGCGTTATCCGACGCGGCTGAAATTGCTTTGGCAATGGGACTGAATGATGAAAGCAGAAAATATTCCGGCGAAGCGGCGGCGGTGAAAAAAATAATAGATGATGAATTCTGGAATGACGAGACCGGTTTTCTCAACTTCTCTAAAATGAAGGACGGAAAATTTAATCCGGAGAAGACTGTGCTGGCGGCTGTGCCGGTCTATTTTAATATGGTGGAATACGATAAAGCGGAAAAAATTACTTCGGCTCTGGCTGA